>JBAHZV010000158.1:0-5197 GCA_037132845.1 Psychromonas sp. | reverse complement strand
AAACCAGTAAAAGAACTAGAGGCTTTGATCTCGCTTTGTAGAATTGGTTACTTGTTCGCGTAAATATCATAGAGCCAGAGTTAGCTACTCAAATAGAGCTCGTACATAAGTACGCATTTAATTCTTTGTAAGCACAAATTTATTGTTGACACAGGGGAGTCCACATAAGTTCTTTTGGTATAAAGCATACTAAGCGCTGATATTACTCAATAAATGTCAGCGCTTGTTAGTCATTTTTATTGTAATGACGCTTTGAGTTGATAAATAAGTGCCAATGCTTGTTTAGGGGTCAGATCATCGGGGTTGGCTTGTTCAAGTAAAATCACTGCAGGACTTACTTTTGGCTCCGTCTGTTGCTCTGCTCTTGATAAATTTAGTGAGGTGTTATTTGTCGCTAATTTTTGCTCTGACCCTCGCTCTAATTGCTGTAGTTTAGCTTTGGCATTATTCACTACTTCACTGGGTACACCCGCGAGTGAGGCAACTTGTAAACCATAACTCTTATTGGCAGCGCCCTCTTGAACGGCATGTAAAAATGCAATGCTATCACCATGTTCAACCGCATCGAGGTGAATATTCACTAACTCAGGAATGCTTTCTGGAAGCGAGGTTAACTCAAAGTAATGAGTGGCAAATAAGGTATAGGCTTTAATTTTTTCAGCGAGCTGTTCGGCACATGCCCAGGCCAGTGATAAACCATCAAAAGTACTGGTGCCACGGCCTATCTCATCCATCAACACTAAACTATTTTGTGTTGCATTATGTAAAATATTTGCCGTTTCAGTCATCTCTACCATGAAAGTAGAGCGTCCACTCGCAAGATCATCCGATGCACCAATACGCGTAAATATTCTATCTACAGGGCCAATTTTTGCACTCTGTGCAGGTATAAAACTACCGATATGGGCCATTAAGACCATTAACGCAACTTGACGCATATAAGTGGATTTACCACCCATATTGGGACCTGTAATAATTAACATCCTACGCTGATCATTCAGTGCAACAGGATTCGCAATAAAAGGCGTTTTATTCACTTGTTCAACGACGGGGTGGCGACCTTCTTCAATCAAAATTCCACGTTCACTTTGCAATATTGGACGTACATAATTAAGTGTAAGCGCACGCTCTGCCAGTGTATTGAGTACGTCTAATTCTGCCAATGATTGTGCTGTAAATTGCAGTTTTTGTAGATAAGGTAGCAGTTTATCGATTAATGCTTCATACAGTTTTTTTTCTAGGGCAAGTGCTTTGCCCTGACTTGAGAGCACTTTATCTTCGTGCTCTTTAAGTTCGGCAATAATATAACGCTCAGTATTCTTAAGTGTCTGGCGACGCACATAATGTGCAGGCACTTGATCTGCCGCACTGCGACTGGTTTCAATATAATAACCATGCACGCGGTTATAGCCCACTTTTAAGGTCACAATACCGGTGGATTCTCGCTCGCGTATTTCCAATTTTTTAAGGTAATCAGTTGCCCCCTTAGCGAGGTCTCTCCATTGGTCTAACTCTTGGTTATAACCACTTTTAATGACCCCTCCATCACGAATAATCACCGGTGGGTTATCAACTACTGCTTTCTCTAATAACGCTAACAATTCTGGATAACTACCCATTTCTTTGCTTAGTTGGGCAACTAACTCACTGGGTAACTCTGCGATAAGGTGTTGCAGTTCAGGCAATAAAGAAAATGCACAACGTAAACGTGTTAAGTCACGTGGTCGTGCTGAACGTAATGCTAACCGCGCAATCACACGTTCAATATCGCCAATTTGTTTCAACGGGGTGGCCAGTGGCTCATTGAGATCCAAATCAATCAAAGTCTGGATCATTGTCTGACGATAATTAAGAATATTGACGTTACGGATAGGTTGGTGGATCCAACGTTTTAGTAAACGGCTTCCCATTGGCGTTACGGTAAAATCTAAAACTTGTGCAAGGGTATTATCAAACCCGCCGGCAAGATTTTGGGTTAGCTCTAAATTTCTACGGGTCGATGCGTCTAAAATAACACTATCGATATTTTGTTCTAACTTAATGGTTTGCAAATGGGGCAAGCTAGTACGTTGCGTATCTTTAATATATTGCAATAATGCCCCAGCGGCACAAAGCGCAACTTCAGCTTGCTCAACACCAAAACCAATGAGGTCTTTGGTGCCAAATTGTTGATTTAGGGTGTTGCGCGCGGTACTTAATTCAAACTCCCACTCAGGACGACGGCGGATAGTAGGTAAATGCTCAATCAATTGCGTGTGTGCAAAGTTATCTGGGTAAAGTAATTCAGCGGGGTTTAAGCGTTGTAGCTCAGCTTGTAGTGTTTCCGTATGTTCGAATTGGTTAATAATAAAGCGTCCACTACCGATATCAAGTGATGCAATTCCAAAGCTATCTTGTAATTGATAAACAGCGCATAAAAGATTGTCTTGCCTATCATCAAGTAATGCTTCATCAGTGATTGTACCGGGGGTGATAATGCGTACAATTTTTCGCTCTACGGGACCTTTGCTGGTGGCTGGATCGCCAATTTGCTCAACGATAGCAACGGATTCACCCAAGTTGATTAATTTAGCGAGATAACCTTCTACACTATGATAAGGCACACCTGCCATTGGAATTGCGTTACCACCTGTTTTACCGCGTTGGGTCAGTGAAATGCCAAGCAGTTGTGAAGCTTTACGTGCATCATCAAAAAACATTTCATAAAAATCGCCCATACGATAAAACATTAATGTATCAGGGATCTCGCTTTTGATGGTGAGGTATTGTTGCATCATAGGCGTATGTTGCTGTAATTGTTGTGTCGTTGGTTTCATAATATACCTGTGTTACCGTAACGCATTTTATTCGTACTAGTTCTAAAGCTAGAGCAAGGTGCTATTCACGGTAATTGTTATTCACTTTTGGAGTGTTTGGAATGCAAAGAATATTTTTAGTCAACGCACTGTTAGGTGAGATAACTGCTATTAATCTACATGTTTATAAAGTTTCGATTTAGAATAACGATAGTTCAACTTTATGTCTATAGCCCCTTGCTGACTTTACATCTTGAAGTATCATAGAGAGTAATTTAAAGGTTATAATTAACACCTCTAACATGGTCTTTTAACATTGCTACATTGCTAGGAGAAAATTTATGCTAACAGAAAAAAGTGTACAAGAATTGGCTCAACTATTAGGTAATAAACTCACTCATGCGGGCTTAATCGCCACCACGGCAGAATCCTGTACAGGCGGTGGGGTTGCTTATGCAATCACTGAAATTTCTGGCAGTTCTGTGTGGTTTGATCGTAGTTTTGTCACCTATAGTAATGATGCCAAAGTTCAGATGTTAGCGTTGGATAAAACATTGATAGAGCTACATGGTGCGGTCTCAGAGCAGGTGGTTAGCAAGATGGCAATCAATGCTGTCAAGTATTCTGAGGCAGATGTTAGTGTGGCAATTAGTGGTATTGCAGGCCCAGGTGGTGGCAGTGTTGAAAAGCCTGTCGGCACGGTGTGTTTTTCATGGTATAACGCGCTTGGCGGAGAAAAAACGGAAACCTATATTTTTGTAGGAGATCGCGCCGCAGTGCGCCATCAAGCTATTCGTTTAGCATTAATCGGATTAATCGAAATAATATAAATTTTAAACAAATATAACTTGATACTGTATAAATCATCAGTATACTGTTTGTATAAACAGTTAAATAAAATAAACATCATCGGGAGATAATATGAGTCAGGATAAAAACAAAGATAAAGCATTAGCCGCCGCCCTTGGTCAAATTGAGAAACAGTTTGGTAAAGGCTCTATTATGCGTCTCGGTGATGGTGCTAGCTCAATGTTTGACATTGAATCTGTGTCAACTGGCTCACTCGGTTTAGATGTCGCACTCGGCATAGGTGGTTTGCCATGCGGGCGTGTAGTCGAAATATATGGTCCAGAAAGTTCAGGTAAAACAACACTGACACTACAGGTCATTGCAGAAGCCCAAAAAGTGGGAAAAACCTGTGCTTTTATCGATGCCGAGCATGCTCTTGATCCTATTTACGCTGAAAAATTAGGTGTCAATATTAAAGAGCTACTTATCTCTCAACCAGATACCGGTGAACAAGCGTTAGAAATCTGTGACATGTTAGTACGCTCTGGTGCTGTGGGGGTCGTGGTTATCGATTCCGTGGCTGCGTTAACACCAAAAGCTGAAATTGAAGGTGAGATGGGTGACTCGCATATGGGCCTGCAAGCGCGTTTAATGTCGCAAGCTTTACGTAAATTAACCGGTAGTATTAAACAAACTAATACGATGTGTATTTTTATTAACCAAATCCGTATGAAAATTGGTGTGATGTTTGGTAATCCTGAAACCACAACCGGTGGTAATGCACTTAAGTTTTATGCCTCTGTACGTTTAGATATTCGCCGTATCGGTGCAGTCAAAAATGGTGATGAGATTGTTGGTAATGAAACGCGTGTTAAAGTCGTTAAAAATAAAGTATCGCCTCCTTTTAAACAAGCTGAATTCCAAATCTTATACGGTGAAGGTATTAATCGATTTGGTGAAATGATTGATCTCGGTGTTAAAAATGAACTCGTTGAAAAAGCGGGTTCTTGGTATTCGTACAACGGTGTTAAAATTGGCCAAGGTAAAAACAATGCATGTAAGCATTTTTCAGAGCATCCAGAGCAAGCTGCTGAATTAGATGAAAAAATTCGTGATATTTTATTGCCTAAGCCTGAAAAAGTTAAACAGGAAAGTAGCGTCAGCGAAGAGGAATAAAACTCCGATTTGTGGTGATAAAAAAAGGCGTGAATATTCACGCTTTTTTCATTTAAATATTACAAAAAGCTGTTAATACCATTCTGTTTAATTAAAGGATCGGAGAGTGAGGCAGATTAAAGGTCTTATTTACGGGTACATGATTGTTATTATATTATTGATGCTGTTAGGCTTCAGATAATTATCGGGAGCCACATGTTTAAAAATTCATACACTGAAATATCTGGAACGTTGGTAAGAATCTGCTGTGCTGAGCAGCTTGATTTAGCATTACAGCGTAACTCTCCTGAGAGGCCTGAAGGCCGATATAATAGACGAGGGCAAGATGCATTGTATCTTACTGTGAATGAAGAAAGCGCCCGTGTTGCAATGCGTAAGTATGCAAAAGATATAGACTGCCCATTAGTTTTAGTTAAATATCAAGTTGAAGCATGCCT
>JBAHZV010000098.1:0-27379 GCA_037132845.1 Psychromonas sp. | reverse complement strand
TGAATTATCTGTAACTGTAACCATGGCATTGTGATTTTATGCAAGGCGTTGCACATTTACATTCTCACTTGCTTGACTTTGTTCTTTCCGTTGCAATTTGATCCTTACATAACAGTAAATTGATCCGCTAATTGTACACTTAATGAGTGATCAGTAATATTTTCTTGCTGGATAGTTTATTCACTTTTTTGTGAAAATATCCTCGCCTTTAGTGTTTTATCAGCGCTATTTTGAAGTTGTATCATCATCATTCTGAGACCTAAAAAAAGTTTGCCAATAATGACTGATGCTAGCCAAAAAAACAGTGAAAATACAAATCAATGACCTTAGTGTAACGCTTTAAACAATTTTGGTTAGGTATTAAAGCCTGTTATCACAGTACTAGTTAAGATCATTACAGCAGTAATATCCAGTAGAGAGAATAAAATTACTGAGTCATCTCTATTCAAAATAACGGAACAAATGAAGCCTTTTCCTTTGAAATAGAACGACTATTCAAGAAGAATACTCCATAAAAACATGAATTTATTGTAAATTAAAGTCATGTTTTTAGGTGCTTTAGCGAACTGTGATATGGATTTATTCCACCTAAAATTCAGTGAAAACAACTAGATTATGAGAGAAGCATCTTACTTTTGCTTTTTTTTGACTGGTTATTGACATAAAAGATATGTAAACGTGACATTGTAAGCTAGAGTCTATTTTGTAACTTACTAAAAGGACGTTTATTTTACTTATCCTCGATTATATCTTTATTACTTATCTATCCATGGATACTGAAATCATTTAGCAAAAGCATCATGTTAGATGGCGTTTAAGAAGAATATTTTAATCTTATCAGTGTTCTTAACCCGTATATAACCAGTTGATTGTGTAAATTTTGATTGCAACGTTAGTTGGTTATATACGGGTGAGGAATGTCAGGTAAAAAGCACTGGACGCTATATATATACGGACAGAAAATATAAATAACGGAGAAATTAATTCATGAGAATGATCAAAAATCTAGTTACATCAATTATTATAGGCTCTAGCACGCTGGCAATGCCTTCAATGGCGGCACCCGTAGCAGACTTGGCATTTAAAGTATCAGACGAACCGCTGACACTTGATATTCACTTCCACACTAAAAAATATGTTTATAATAATGATTGGTCGGTAGAAAAAGAAGCCGCTCGATTAACCAATGTGCACTTAAATAACGTTGCTTCAATGGCAACAACAAAAAGTGCTGAAGCGTTTAGCCTACTTATCGCCTCGGGTGATCTTCCCGATATCGTGGGTGGTTCAGGCATGAAAGAGAATGTAAACCGTTACGGTCCAGAGGGCGCATTCATTGGCATGAATGACCTGATTGATAAATATGCACCCAATATTAAAGCTTTCTTTGATAAAAACCCTGATATCAGAAGTTCAATTCAAGCTGCGGATGGTGAAATTTATTACATTCCGTACTTACCAGACGGTAAATATGGTCGTGGATATTTCATTCGTACTGATTGGCTTAACAAGCTAAAGCTTAAAACACCACAAACTGTTGACGAACTTCATGATGTACTTGTGGCATTTCGTGATGGCGATCCAAATGGTAATGGTAAAAAAGATGAAGTGCCGATCTTTATGCGTAACTGGGAAGAGCTTGTACGTATGGTAACACTGTGGGATGGTCGTATGTCAGGCTCTGATCAATTCCATGACTTCTATGTTAAAGAAGGTAAATTAAGCCATGGCTATTCTGAAGATGCTTACCGTGTTGGTATCCGTAATCTTGCTAAATGGTATGAAGAAGGTCTCATTGATAAAGAAGTATTTACACGTGGTAGTCGTTCTCGTGAATACTTATTATCAAAAGATATCGGCGGTATGACACACGATTGGTTTGCTTCAACCTCCAGTTATAACGATAAACTTCAAGATAAAGTACCGGGTTTTGAATTTAAAGCTTTTGCTCCACCCGCGGGAATTTCAGGTAAACGCGTAGAAGAGCATCGCCGTGCTAAAGTAAAAGTTGATGGTTGGGCGATGTCATATACCAATAAAAGCCCTATTGAAACAATGAAATACTTTGATTTCTACTTTTCTGAAGCAGGTCGTCGCTTAGCTAACTTCGGTATTGAAGGCAAGCACTATGATATGGTTGATGGCAAGCCTATCTTTAATGATGCAATGCTTCATGGTGATGCTCCACTTAATACTATGTTGTGGCACGAAGGTTCACAAATTCCACGTGGATTTTATCAAGATTACAGCTATGAGCTACAGTGGTCTAATAAGTTTGCGCTCGAAGGCATTGCACTTTATGACCAAGGTGATTACCTTGTTGAACCCTTCTTAGGTGTCGCTTTAAACGCGAAAGAAAAAGCTGTTTACGATAAGAGTTGGGCAACAATTCTTGATTACATGTTAGAAAAACAACAAGCTTGGATCTTAGGCTCTAGTGACGTTGATAAAGAATGGGATGCTTATACTGCGCAATTAGACAGAATGGGTTATCCGGCAGTACTTAAAGTTATGCAAGAAGCTTATACGCGAGCATATGCAAAATAACTAACTAAAATCTGAGTCAGTTATTTTATCGAAAAGGCAATGGTTTAACCATTGCTTTTTTATTTTTGTCCCTTTGTAGCATCCTATTTTATTTCACTTCACTGCTAAAAATATCGGTTCAATATTATTGATTGAATAGAAATTACCTTAATTGTCTTTCGGAATGTATATCACGTCGTTTTTATCAATGCTCGATACAAAAAAGCCAAGATAAAAATCTTGGCTTTTTTAGCAAATTAATTTTAATTAAAAATTAAGAGGCTTCGATGATGGTTTTCATGTCTTTCGGAATGTATATAACGTTGTTTTTATCAATGCTCGATACAAAAAAGCCAAGATAAAAATCTTGGCTTTTTTAGCAAATTAATTTTAATTAAAAATTAAGAGGCTTCAATGATGGTTTTCATGTCTTTCATGTAACCGCGTAATTTGTGACCAATGATTTCGACTGGATGTGTACGAATCGCTTCATTGACTTCGATTAAACGTGCATTATCGACAGAGTTAGATTTGACTTTAAGTGCGCTACCTAAGAATTCAGGGCTTAATGCTTTAACAAAATCAGCAAGTAGTGGTTTAGCCGCGTGATCAAACAGGTAACAACCATATTCTGCCGTATCAGAGATAACCACATTCATTTCGTAAAGTTTCTTACGTGCAATCGTATTCGCGATGAGTGGGGTTTCATGTAGAGACTCGTAGTATGCAGACTCGTCAACAATACCCGATGCAGTCATTGCGTCAAATGCGAGTTCCACACCCGCTTTAACCATTGCGACTAAGAAGATACCGTGGTCGTAGAATTCTTGTTCATCAATTTCCATGTCGCCAGCAACTTGTTTTTCAAAACCAGTTTCAGCCGTTGCTGCACGCCATTTAAGTAAGTTAACGTCATCGTTCGCCCAGTCAGCCATCATTGTTTTTGAAAATTCACCTTCGATGATGTCATCCATGTGCTTGCTGAAAAGTGGACGTAGAATTTCTTTAAGCGCATTAGCCATATCAAATGCTTTGATTTTAGCTGGGTTAGACAGTCTATCCATCATGTTAGTGATGCCACCGTATTTAAGGCCTTCAGTCACTGTTTCCCAACCGTATTGAATTAATTTAGCGGCATAGGCAGGCTCAACACCATCAGCAACCATCTTATCAAAGCCTAAGATCGCACCCGTTTGTAACATTCCACATAGGATAGTTTGCTCACCCATTAGGTCAGATTTAACTTCAGCAACAAATGAAGACATAAGTACACCAGCACGATCGCCACCAGTAGCCGATGCGTATGCTTTCGCCCATGCAAGACCGTGACCTTGTGGATCGTTTGCTGGGTGAACAGCGATCAGTGTCGGAACGCCAAAGCCACGTTTGTATTCTTCACGTACTTCTGAGCCAGGGCATTTTGGTGCACACATGATAACAGTGATATCTTCACGCACTTGCATGCCTTCTTCAACGATGTTGAAACCATGCGAGTACGAGAGTGTTGCACCTTTTTTCATAAGGGGCATGACGGCACCCACTACAGCGGTATGCTGTTTATCAGGTGTCAGGTTACAAAGAAGATCTGCTTCTGGAATGAGCTCTTCGTATGTACCAACAGTAAAACCATTTTCAGTTGCATTTTTCCAAGACTGACGTTTTTCTGAGATTGCGGCTGCCCGTAAAGTATATGAAACGTCTAGACCAGAATCACGCATGTTTAAACCTTGGTTTAGGCCTTGTGCGCCACAACCAATGATCACCACCTTTTTACCTTTTAAGGCTGCAATGCCGTCAGCGAATTCGCTGCGATCCATAAAGCGACATTGACCTAGTTGGTTGAGTTTTTCACTCAGAGGAAGTGTATTAAAATAGTTAGCCATGATTGTGATGCTCCATTTTTTAATCAATAGGGTTTATAAATTTACGAAAAGTACTATAACGCACAACTTATGTTGCGCAAAATGATATATTAGCAATGTTATATTGCAAAATGTGAAACATGACTTGTAAGCCAATGCAAATTGAAAATGAGGTGTCTTTATGTCTTTATTAACTCTGCCTAGCGAGGTCGTTTCGGTGGCATGGCTTGCGCGTCATATTAATCATCCCTCATTATTATTACTCGATGCCAGTTATTTTATGAAGGCGTTAAAACGTGATGGAAAATCCGAGTGGTGTGAACAGACTATCCCTGGTGCACATTTTTTTGATTTTGATAACCTTATTTGTGATCAAGCAAGCACTCTTCCTCATATGATGCCAAGTGAAAAATTATTTGAGCAAGCAGTACGTTCACTCGGTGTTAATCAAGATAATGTGATTGTGGTGTTTGATCGCCTTGGAATATTTTCAAGCCCCCGTGTATGGTGGATGTTTAAATGCATGGGTTTTAACAATATTGCCGTGTTAGATGGTGGGTTGAATAGCTGGAAAGGTGCGGGTTTAGCGGTTGCTAAGGGAGAACTTAATCGCGTTTGTCATGAAGGTGATTTTTGCGCTCAGTATCAGCCTCATTTGATCGTTGATAGCGCACAAGTTCTGGTTGCCATGACAGATCCAAAATATCAAATCGTTGATGCCCGTGCTGAAAATCGTTTTTTAGCACAGGTGCCAGAGTCACGCGCTGGTCTGCGTAGTGGGCATATGCCAAATGCAAAAAATCTACCTTTTAATCATTTGCTTATTGATGGGGAAATGCGTGATATTGAGCAATTAAGGGCGCTTTATCAAGGACTGATAGATGAAAAAAAACATGTGATTTTTAGCTGTGGCTCCGGTGTGACTGCCTGTGTATTAGCGTTAGGTGCGACATTGTGTGGTTACCAACATTTAGCGGTTTATGATGGCTCATGGACACAGTGGGGCGCTGACGAGAAACTGCCGGTAGTGCAATAAATGGATATAAAATCATTACAACTTTTTTTACACCTTAGCGAAAGTTTACATTTCAGTAAAACCGCCCAAGCGATGCATGTCAGCCCCTCAACATTGAGTCGTTGTGTTCAGCGTATCGAAGATGAATTGGGTCGCGTATTGTTAATACGCGATAACCGCTCGGTGGCACTTACTGCCGCGGGCAATCTATTTAGATTATACGCTTTACAACAAATAGAGCACTGGGAAGCATTAAAAAATGAACTTAAAGCCTCCAGTAATGAACTTGAAGGACAGATAAATTTATATTGTTCTGTGACGGCCGCTTATAGTCATTTACCCCCCATTTTAGACCGATTCAGACAGCTCCATCCTAAAATAGAGATAAAATTAAATACCGGTGATAGTGCCGTAGCGGTTGATCAAGTTTTACAGAAGCAGGTAGATTTTGCGATCACCGCTTACCCCGATAGCTTCCCCGCTGGTCTGTACTTTAAAAAATTAGCAGAAGTATCGCTGTCAATTATTGCACCAACTATTCCCTGCGCGCTGACACCTTTGATAAACCAAACCAATATAGATTGGGAAAAAGTCCCTTTTATTTTGCCTGAGCATGGCGCAGTACGACGTCGTTTTGATCATTGGTTTCGAAAATTTAAAGTGGGTAAGCCACATATATATGCAACTGTTGCGGGTCATGAAGCGTTATTGAGTATGGTGGCATTGGGTTGTGGCGTCGGCATTGCGCCAAATGTGGTTATCGAAACCAGCCCAGTACGAGAACGAGTAAAAAGTTTAGTCAGTGAAACAAGCATACAATCCTTCGACCTTGGTGTTTGTTGTAATAAAAAACGCCTACAAGAACCTTTAATCAATGCTTTTATTAATTGTGTTGAAGCTTAATTCCTTTGTTATAACTTCGCATTGCGATGAGGTTATCTTCTTATCCAGGAGTGAATATTTTTAATGGCTATAAAATATTAGTCACTCTTTTGTGTGAATAGATAGAAATAACTAAAGAGTGGGTTTACAATGTAGCTTAAAAATTTAAGGAGTGGATGATGTTTAACCCTAAAAAATTAGAAGACATCGCTAAGCAAGTCAGCGATGTGGTGCCGGCGGGAATAAAAAGTTTTGGCGAAGATGTGGATCGCAAAATAAAGCAAGTATTGCAAGCACAATTGGGTAAACTTGATATGGTGAGTCGTGAAGAATTTGATGTGCAAACACATGTCTTATTACGTACTCGGGAAAAATTGGCTGAGCTAGAAACAAAGTTCTCTGAACTTGAAAAAAAACGAGACTCAGCAGAACTAGAGAAATGAAATGAAAGAACAATATTTAAAGAATGCTGAAAAATTTATCGAAGAGGTTTGTGATAACTTAACTTTGTTTGGTTTATTTGATGAGCAAGAAGGGTGGGCAAACTGCCATGCACATGATAACGCCGATGCAGAAGCGGTTTATCTTTTTTGGTCCGATGAAAAATCAGCCAAAAAATTACAAAATGCAGAGTGGCAAAATTATAAAGTCACGCCTATTGAGCTTGGTATATTTTTAGATTCATGGCTTGATGGTATGCAGACAAAAAAAGTTTTTGCGGGTTTAAATTGGAATGAAGAGTTATTTGGGCTAGAAGTTGAAGCCATGGTCTTAAAAAATTCATTGCTGGAAAAATCACAACAGGTCAGCAAAAGTGAAGATGATACGGTGCATTAATATTAATGCGTGCTAATGTTGAATTTATATAAAAAAGCCCGATGATGAAGTCATTTTTATCGGGCTTTTTTATTTTGTAAGTATTATGCTTCTGGGTAAGTACCCCAGCCATCGTAATCGATGCCAAATGATTGTGCTAAAGTGAACAGTTTTTCAACATCTTCAAAGATATCTTGTTCATCAAGGTTCATTTCAATTACCACATCAAATGCCAAGATAATTGCCCCATCTTCTAGTGCTAACTCGTCAGGATCCGTCACTTCATAACCTTTTTTAAAACAAGCGATGGCTGCTTTTTCTAGGCTATCAAAGTCGCTACATGAAAGGTGATGCTCTATCATATAAACCGCATCTGGGTTACTACCGTCTGCTAATAGAGCTTCAACGATATCTTGTGTTTCATCAGCAAGCTCTTGTAATAGCTCTTCTTTAGTTATGTTTTCTGCACTCATTTTATGTCTCTCCTTAACCATTACAATCTGTATTATTATCTGGGCGTTTTACTTCTTTGTTAAGTTGTTCAAGTTTGGCGGACATGATTTCATGTGCATCGTTCATTAAACGGCGGATCTCGCGTTTTTTATATTGGCTAATATCAATAGGAGGTAACATTTCTACGATCACTTCACCGTTATCCCAACGGTTTAGTTTAACCTGATCATGCGTGCATGAAACGACCGTTGGTATAATATTAACACCTGCTTGCAGTGCCGTGTGGAAAGCTCCCATTTTGAAAGGTAATAAACCACGACCACGACTACGAGTACCTTCGGGGAAAAACCAAATGGATAAGTCCTTTTTATGCATCTCATCAACCACTTTTTTCATGGTTTCTTTGGCTTTTTTTTGATTATCACGGTCAATTAAGATATTGCCCGTTAACCAATAGATGATGCCAAAAAAAGGGATCCAGACTAAGCTTTTTTTACCGATAGTCACAGAGCCTCGCTGTACCACTCCCGTTGTTGTCACCATGTCATAATTATTCTGATGGTTAGCAATATAGACCGATGAGCCATAATCTTTTGCTTCTTTTGGCATTCGGTAGGTTACTTTTAAACCTAAAATGGGTGCCATTTTGCTAAATAATATGGCAAAGAAATAGGTGTTTTTGGGGTTACGTGGGCTAAATGCACAGTAAAATATTGAGTAGATACTCATTAATATCACGGCAACTACAATCAGTATAAAACGAATAATCAATAACATTTAATTCTCTTCTTCTAAATTTCTAATAACATCTATATTATCAACACGTTGCAAGCCTCTCGGCAGTTTACTACCACGCCGACCACGTTCGCCTTGATAAGGTGCTAGATCAGCAGGTTTAAGGGTTAATTTACGTTTACCTGCATGCAGGGTTACCGAGCCTCCCTCGGGAATAATTTGCAACATGGTAACAAACTCTTCGCGTTTAGTCGCTTTTGCTCTCATGATATTGATCATTTTATTGCCTTTACCTTTGCTTAGGTTGGGTAAGCTATTCACAGGGAATATTAACATTCTGCCTTCATTGCTGATGGTCAGGCAAAGATCATTTTCATTTTCACTGAGCTTTTGTGTTGGCATCAGCAGGGCATTTTCACCGAGGTTGATCAGTGCTTTACCATTTTTATTGCGACTATTGATATCACTAAATTTAGCGACAAAACCATAACCATGATCACTACTAATAATATAGCGTTCGTTTTCTTCTCCCATCAATATATTCACAAAAGGCACGTTATCATTTTGATTAAAACGACCCGTTAGTGGTTCTCCTTGCGAGCGCGCAGAGGGTAAGGAGTGCACATCTAACGAATAAGCACGCCCTGTGGCATCAAGGAATATACAGCTTTGGTTACTTTTACCTTGTGCGCTGGTGAGGTATTCATCGCCGGCTTTATAACTCAGCGCGTGAGCGTCAATATCATGCCCTTTTGCCGCGCGTACCCAGCCTTGGTTAGACAGCACAACCGTTACTGCTTCACTGGGCATGAGTTCTTTTTCGGTGAGTGCTTTGGCTTCATTACGCTCTACAATGGGAGAGCGTCTATCATCACCATATTTAAGGGCATCCGCTTTAATTTCTTTTTTGATCAAGGTATTCAGACGCTTATCTGATCCAAGTAGCAGTGACAGTTTTTTCTGCTCGTCACTTAGTTCAATCATCTCAGCACGAATTTGAATCTCTTCTAATTTGGCGAGTTGACGTAGTTTGATCTCTAAAATTGCATGGGCTTGGCGTTCTGAAAGCTCAAAACGAGATATTAACTCTGCTTTGGCATCGTCAAAGGTGCGAATAATTTCAATTACTTCATCAATATTAAGATAAGCAATCAATAAGCCTTCTAAAAGGTGTAAACGTGTTTCAATTTTATCGAGACGGAACTGTAAACGGCGACGTACCGTGATTTTCCGATAAACGAGCCACTCACTGAGAATTTTAACTAATCCTTTCACTTGCGGGCGTTTATCAAGTCCAATCATATTAAGGTTAACTTTATGGTTAACCTCTAAATCTGTTGAGGCAAAAAGGTGATGCATTAATGCTTCCAGATCGACGCGGTTAGAACGAGGCACAACCACTAAACGGGTTGGATTGTCGCGATCGGACTCATCACGTAAGTCTGCAACCATTGGCAATTTTTTGTCGATCATTTGCTTGGCAATATCTTTTAATATCTTGCCGCCAGAAACACGATGGGGTAACGCACTAATGATGATTTCACCATTTTCAATCGTATAAACAGAGCGACTTTTAAAACTACCACGTCCAGTGGTATAGATTTTTTTAATTTCAGAGCGTGGAGTAATAATCTCAGCTTCAGTCGGATAATCAGGCCCTTGCACAAATTCGATAAGCTCATCTAAGGTCGCTTTAGGGTTATCAATCAGATGCACACAAGCATTGGCGACTTCGCGTACATTATGTGGTGGTACATCGGTCGCCATGCCCACTGCAATGCCTGTGATGCCGTTTAACAGGATATGAGGCAAGCGCGCAGGTAATAATTCTGGCTCTTTCATGGTGCCGTCAAAGTTAGCTTTCCAATCGGTTGTTCCTTGGCTTATCTCGGAAAGTAACACTTCTGAAAAGGCGGATAATCGTGATTCGGTATAACGCATGGCGGCAAAAGATTTTGGATCGTCCGGTGCACCCCAGTTACCTTGTCCATCAATTAAAGGATAGCGATAAGAAAAGGGCTGTGCCATTAATACCATGGCTTCATAACAAGCAGAGTCACCATGGGGATGATATTTACCTAATACGTCACCAACAGTACGGGCTGATTTTTTATGTTTAGAAAGGGCGGATAAACCAAGCTCTGACATCGCAAAAATAATACGACGTTGCACCGGTTTCAAACCATCACCAATATGCGGTAATGCCCTGTCCATTATCACGTACATTGAGTAGTTGAGGTAGGCGTCTTCAGTAAATTTAGCCAGTGGTAATTGTTCTATACCCTGTAAGCTTAAATCCAAGGATTCACTCATCTTTATATGACCCTATCATTAGAAAAAATTAAAGGGCAAGTATAACGCAATAAGTCAGTTAGTTAGTGATGTTTTGATGGGATTTGTGCGCAAATATAGATGCGACGACAGAGTGTTTCTATTTTAGGTAAAAAAAAAGCACTGCAAGTGCAGTGCTTTTTATATTTCTACTGTTGAGTTATTAAGCAATAATATGAACAGAAGAAGTGTTTGTTGTACCTGAAGTCACAAGTGCACCAGAAACGATAACAACTTTATCACCCACTACCACTAAACCTTGCTCTTTAGCTAGGTCCATTGCAAGTGTGTAGAAAGCTTCCATAGAAGTTTGTTGTTCGATAACTTTAGCCGAGATACCTTTTGTTAAGGCTAACTGTTGGCGAGTTTTCGCATTGCTTGTTAGCGCTAAGATAGGTGCAGATGGGAAATATTTACGTATTGAACGCGCAGATTTACCCGCGCTAGTCGCAACGATGATTAATTTAGCATCAAGTAGTTCAGCATTATTTACTGCAGCACTACACACGGCTTCTGTGATACGTAGATCAGCGACTACCGTATCCGTTTTAGATTGGATAGTTGCATCAGTACGAGCACAAATAGTTGCCATGATTTCAACTGCTTCTGCAGGGTATTTACCTTTAGCAGATTCACCTGAAAGCATTACCGCATCTGTACCATCGATGATTGCGTTGGCAACATCACCCGCTTCAGCGCGTGTTGGACGAGGGTTTTTGATCATTGAATCAAGCATTTGTGTTGCAGTGATAACTGGCTTACGGGCTGCATTTGACTTTTCGATCATCATTTTTTGTGCGAAGATTACTTCTTCAACTGCAATTTCAACACCTAAGTCACCACGTGCAACCATGATAGCGTCAGAAACTTCTAAAATTTCATCGAAGTTATCAACACCTTCTTGGTTTTCAATTTTAGAGATGATTTGAATATTTTCGCCACCGTTAGCTGCTAATAGCGCACGGATTTCTAATACGTCTTCTTTCTTACGAATGAACGATGCAGCAATAAAGTCTACTTTTTGCTCACAACCAAATTTCAGGTCGCCTTTATCTTTAACAGATAATGCAGGAAGTTGAACTTTAACACCTGGTAAGTTAACACCTTTGTTTTCGCCTAGCTCACCGGTATTCATTACTTCACAAACAACGTTTGTACCAGAGATGCTTTTCACCGTCATTTCAATTAGACCATCGTCTAATAATACTGTGTTGCCTACTGATAAATCTTTAGTAAGACTTTCGTAAGTGACTGCAACGATAGTGTTATCACCAATAACAGTTTGGTCTGTAGAAAGAATAAATTCTTGACCTGCAGTTAATAATACATCATCACCGTCTTTAAGTTTTACAGTACGGATTTCTGGGCCTTTAGTATCAAGTAATACTGCTACATTTTTACCTGTTTCAGCACATATTTCACGGATACGAGTAATACGCGTACCATGTTCTACGAAATTACCGTGAGAAAAGTTTAAACGCATCACGTTCATGCCGTTTTCAACAAGTTTTGTTAACATCTCTTTTGATTCTGATTTAGGACCAATCGTACATACTATTTTAGTTTTTCTCACCGTTTTTCTCCAAGAGTGATTATGTTGTTTTATTACAGGTTTATGACAAGGTTATAAAAACATTTTTGATATTTGGTTTATTCCAGCCTATTTTACAAGAAAAAATAGGAATAAAAAATGATTTATGATCATGTTTCATCTGTTTTTTTATATATTTCGAAAATTTATTACATTTTTCGTCAACATTTTCAATGTTCTCGCTTAATAAAAAGTTAATTTAAAATAAGATATAAATACTGGCCTGCGCGATTAATATTTAATGCCAGCAGTGCGGGTGCTGAGTTTATCATTTTTTCTAATGCATCAAGATTATTAATTGGAGTTCGATTGATGCCAATAATAATGTCTGATGTTTGTAATCCATAACGGTCCGCCATCGATCCCTTTATTACCTTTTTAATTTTTACACCTTGGTTATCGGGCATATTGGATAATTGTGCACCTGCAAGGGCAGGGTGAAATACAACCTCTTGCTTCTGTATTTTTGGTGGGGCTTTAAGTAAGGCTTCCAAGGATAATTTCTGACCCTCTCGGATAATTGTGAGCTGGACTTTTTTGCCACTGCCTAAAGTGCCTACTTTGGCGCGTAATTCTGCAAAGCTTTTAATGTTTCGTCCATTAACAGCGGTGATAATGTCACCGGCTCTAATGCCTGCTTCTTCGGCTGCTGATCCATTATTTACTTGATAAACAAATGCACCGTGTTGCGAGTCTAAAGAGAAGCTTTTCGCTAATTCTGGGGTTATTTCACCGCCACGAACACCTAAGATGCCACGACGGACTTCACCATGTTTTATTAACTGCTCTGCTATATTTTTAACCATATTAGCGGGAATCGCGAAAGCAATACCAATATTACCTCCATTTGGACCAAGAATCGCGGTATTAATACCCGTTAATTGTCCCTCCAAATTAACCAGTGCACCTCCCGAGTTGCCACTGTTGATTGCGGCATCGGTTTGAATAAAGTTTTCAAGGTTATCAAGGTTTAGTCCACTGCGCCCGAGTGCGCTGATAATCCCTGAGGTCACTGTTTGACCTAGCCCAAAGGGATTGCCAATAGCAATGACAAAATCCCCAACACGTAACTTGTCTGAATCCGCAAAAGGGATTTCGCTCAAGGTAATATTTTTATGTTTACTCAAATCTACTTTTAAAAGTGCAATATCACTTTGTTTATCTTGACCAATCAGTTGTGCATTTAATACTTGTCCTGATTTTAGCTCAATTGTTATCTCATCGGCATCCTTAATAACATGGTAATTGGTGATGATATAGCCTTCTGAAGCATCGATAATGACACCTGATCCTAAGCCGATGAACTTTTGTTCAGGTTGGGGACCACGTTGCTGGTTAAAAAACTCAAAGAGATCGGTCATGGGTGATTGCGCATTTGTTTTTCCAGAAACGGCAATATTGACGACTGCTGGGCTCACTTTTTCAATCAACGGGGCAATTGACTGGGGCGACGAAAAAAAAGACGATGCAGCGAATGCTGGTTGATGAACACTAAAGACGGTGCACAGTATTATAAGGAGACGATAGACTGTTTTTTTCATGTTTTATCCTTCTTGAATTCAGGCTTGCTTAATAGTAGAACGATCTACTATTTATTGACCTCAATTAACACTAAAAGTTCGCGAATAACGGATATTTTCTTTACTGGGTAGAAAAATGTTAGCGAATAGTTTGCAGTTCTAGAAAAATAATTTAAAAATAGTACTTTATTTCTAACGAGCGAACTTTTCTGTGACTCCTTTATCTTTGTATCAAGCGGATCTCCAAAAACCAAATTTTTTTGCGGATGATTCACAAGCGCAAGCGGTTCAATATTTACAACGTTTATTTGTTGATATGGAAATGTTGAGTGTATCGCCTTCACCAAAAAATGGCTTACTGTCGCGTTTATTTAAACGAAAAAAGATAAGCCAAAAGAAGATTAAAGGCATCTATTTTTACGGTGGAGTAGGGCGAGGTAAAACGTATCTAATGGATATGTTTTTTAGTTGTCTGAAAACAGAACGAAAATCACGACTGCATTTTCACCATTTCATGTTACGTGTGCATAAAGAATTACGTTTATTAACAGGCAAAAAAAATCCACTTATTCTTATCGCCAAAAAATTTGCCAGTGAAACGGATATCATTTGTTTTGATGAGTTTTTTGTTGATGATATTACCGATGCAATGCTATTAGCAGGGATGTTTGAAGCACTCTTTTGTGAGGGCGTGGTACTGGTGGCTACCTCTAATATTCAGCCCTCGGATCTCTATAAAAATGGCTTACAGCGCGCCCGTTTTTTACCCGCTATTGCGTTAATAGAGTCAAATTGTGAAATATATAACCTAGATGGTGGTAAAGATTATCGCCTAGACCGTCTTTGTGAAGCTGAAATTTACCACTTTCCGCTTGGTCATGAAGCAAACTTATTAATGAAAAATACTTTTGAAAATTTAGCCAATGGCGAAAAATCATATAATCATCCATTAACAATTAATGGACGTGTTATTCAAACAAGTGCTTACAGTGTGGATACCCTGTTGATCGATTGTGTGTGTTTGTGTGATGGACCGCGCGCCGTTTCGGACTATATTGAATTAGCGATTGTTTATCGTACTATTTTTCTGAACAATGTAATGCAGATGAATGAACAAAGTAATGATATGGCAAGGCGTTTTATAGCCATGATTGATGAGTTTTATAATCATCATGTGGTGCTTATTATCGCTGCTGAAGTGGATGTCTATAGCTTATATTCTGGACAGCAACTGAGTTTTGAATTTCAGCGTTGTATCTCACGTTTGCTAGAAATGCAAAGCAAAGAATACTTACAAAAATCCCACCATGTTGACCTATAATCGCCACATGGACCATGCGCATCAGCGTGATTAAAATATGCAGCCCACGACTATTTATTTTACATACTGCGTCGATGCTGTAGGTCACTTTTAGGTTTGTTCGATTGAACATTCACATCCCTTTAACGGTGTATTTTCTTTCATTTTCCTTCGCTCGCATGAATTGAAATAGTGAGAATTTGAGTCCTTAAAAAATTAATTGTGATTATTTACAAGAAAGTGATGATCTAAGACTCTATTTTCTGTATAATCTCGCCGCCCACCTTATCCACACCCCAAAATTTATATGGTGGATTTGATTACGCTTGACGTATTCGAAGGGATACGAAATGGCCAAACACATTTTTGATATGCAATTATTGCTTATCATATTTTTTTTAAATCATTAATTTGGGTATAACTTAATGAAAACATTTGTTGCTAAACCAGCTGAAGTTAAACGCGAGTGGTTTGTAGTTGATGCTGAAGGTAAAACTTTAGGTCGTCTTGCTACTGAAATCGCGTTGCGCCTACGTGGCAAACACAAAGCAGAATACACTCCTCACGTTGACACTGGCGATTACATCGTTGTTGTAAATGCTGAGAAAATTACCGTAACAGGTAATAAAGCGAAAGGTAAAATCTATTACCACCACACTGGTTTTATCGGTGGTATCAAAGCAATTAGCTTTGAAGATCTTATCATACGTGCACCTGAGCGTGTTATTGAGAAAGCTGTTAAAGGTATGTTGCCAAAAGGTCCTCTCGGCCGCGCAATGTTCCGTAAGTTGAAAGTTTATGCTGGTACTGAGCATCAACATTCTGCACAGCAACCACAAGTTTTAGACATCTAATAGGAATATAAAACAATGGCAAATCAATATTACGGCACTGGTCGTCGCAAGAGCTCTGTCGCTCGTGTATTTATGAAAGCTGGTAGTGGTCAAATCACTATCAATAAACGCAATATCGAAGAATATTTCGGTCGTGAAACAGCATGTATGGTTGTTCGTCAACCATTAGAGCTAGTTGGCGCTGCAGAAAAATTCGACTTTAACATCACCGTTAAAGGCGGCGGTACCACTGGTCAATCTGGTGCTATCCGTTTAGGTATTACGCGTGCGTTAATGACATTTGACGAAACCTTACGTCCTGAACTACGTACCGCTGGTTTTGTTACTCGCGATTCACGTATCGTTGAACGTAAGAAAGTTGGTCTACATAAAGCGCGTAAGCGTCCACAATTCTCAAAACGTTAATATTACGTTTTACGAATTGCAAAAAAGCCCAGTTTATCTGGGCTTTTTTTTGTCTGATTTTTACCACTCTTACCGCTCTTACCGCTATTCACTTTCTTAATACCGATATCCTCAATTTAATGCAATGGTTATTATAGCAATTCTATTAATGTAATGGTCAAATATTGCGCCTGGTGTTTTTTCTGCAGAAGAGAGACGACACTATTATTAATAATAGTGTCTATTTTTGTTATTGCGCTAATACCTCGACGAGGTAAGCTTTTGTACCCCATAATGGTACCGTTGAAAGACTATGTTTGAAGCTTCCTGAGGTTTCTTTGGTGGAATAGGATACATACATCAAGGTTTGATTTTCGGCATCATAAACCCGTCTAATTTTCATGGTTTTGAAAAAAATACTTTTTGATTTTTTAAACACAACATCACCCGATTTACTCTTATCAATTTGAGCGATCATATCAGGTGTTATTTCCCCTGTTTGTCGACAAGAGATGGCGCTATCACTTGGATCTGAAAAACTAAGATCGGCTTCTATTGAAGCGACGTGACAGGTTACACCGGAGATGATGGGATCTTTTAAAATATTCAATTTTATATCCTGTGTAGTAAATATTCCAAGTGATATATCACCGACTTCATCCTCTGAGTAACTCTTAAAGATAAAAAAAGCGACCACTAAGAAAAGCACAACTGAAGCGTAAATTTTTATTTTTTTTAACATATTAAGTTCCTTTATTAATAGACCCATGTTACCTCAAGATGCTTTGTCAGGCGCGCGCAAGCCTTTTTGAGTGTTGTGACGCTGAGCGGGTATTTGAACGCCTGCTCCGCCTCTCGACACAATTTGTCTTGCTGACTTTGCATCTTGAAATATCGTGGTTATATAGAGTTATTTTTTAAAATCCCATGAAATATTTGAGACTAAATGACATGTATTACATTTGAAATCAAAGATATCAAATAAGGGTGCAGTTAATCGCCAATCACCACCACAATCCGGACACTTACGTTGCTGCTCATCTTCTAAGCTGCTGCCAGCAACGCGGTACAGGTAATAATAAGTGGGCACTTTAGTTACATATTGAATACGTTTAGCAAGGTTGCTACCACGGTAATAAAGCTTGCTATCGATATTACCCATCTCTTTTAAAATAGCGCTAGAAATAGCGCTGCCATTCATCTGTAACTCATCGTAATTAATCCACTCCTCCTGCCATTTTATGACGCTTTTCCGATCGCCGTTACTAATCGCTTCAGGTGTTCGGTATAAAGGGATGGGTTGTAATGTTTCACCACATCGAATCGGTGAGCAGGTATCTAAAAAAGTAGTGTATAACACTTGCCAACTTGGCGTGAAATCAGGTGCACATGCTAATGAATTAAGATCTTCAGCAATGGTTTTAATTTTTGGTGCCAGTAAACCCGCATCGGTTAGTTGTGCTAACGCATGTTTTACCTGAGCACTATTAAAAGACGCATCGAGGCTGTTCTCTTCAGGGCAGACAAGGCGTGTGCTAAAAATACCATCAAACATGGCGATAGGAAATTCACGTCCTAAAATTTGGCCGTTATAACGCAGCATATCAAAATAGTTATTAATGGCCCGCTCAATACGGTTGTATTGGCTATTTTGGTAACACTCAAAAGAGAGTTCTTTAATAAACACTAAGTCCTCTCTTTAATGGTGTTAATTTCTGCTTTAAGTTGTTCAATTTCAGCTTTTAGCGGGGCAAGCATGGTTGTGATTTTGATTTCTAATAATGCATCAAAACTACCCATTTCTATTTTTTCATTGGCGATCAATGCTGGCTCGGTTGGTATTTTTATGTCTTTATTGGGGTGTTTTTGCCACAATTTTAAACCTTGAATAATAGTGGGCAGGGGGATGTTTTTTGGTAGTCGAGCTTTTACCATTGCAGTATTTGGGATTTTACCCTCTTTTGCAAGTTGCTGGGCAATTAAAATGATTCTATCCATGGTAAAACCTTAATGAAGTGAGTCGGTTGATTCAAAGGAGCGATAGACGGGAAGCTCAAAGCGTGGACGATGTAAACCTGATAACAATAGCTTGCCTTGGTAACTGTTCTCGTTATCACTGCTAAATTCAAAAACAAAGCTCGCTTGTAAGAAATTTTGGCCAAGTTTAAAATTAAAATTTGAGCGAGAAACGTTTAAAAACTGTAGATCTAATTCGATACAATGTTTTTCGATTAATATCTTCGCGTATTCTGATTGCTGTCTTAGCTTCCAAATAAGCATTGCAAAGAGCACAACTAATAAAATTAAAAGAAGATCGAACACTACCTTTCCCCTTGCGTATTTGAAAAAAGCAGACCAATTGCTTGTGATAATGCCGGTGAGCGCGCTGTCATACGTAACTGTTTTAATACTTTTTCACGCAAGGCTGGAAGGGCAACTAAATCGACAAAAAGCTGTGGAAACAATGCTGGGTGGTGGTTTGCAAGTCCCTCAAAAAAGCGATTAAGCAAGGTTTCATCTTCCAGTAATAACCAACAGCGTCCAGCGATGGATACATACCAATGTTTATTATGAATGAGCTGAGAATTAAATTGTTCTTCAAGCAGTGCTTTGTGAATACCAATGGCTGGTGCACTAGAAAGTGCGCGTAATAGTAAAATTGCACTTTCTTGATGATTCGCCTGCAATTCTAGCTTAGCTTGTTGAGCAATAGCCGTCGCCAATGCGCTATTAATGTCGGGCTGATGCTCTAAACAGTGCGCTAATGATTGTAATGGTTGTTGTGGGATATGCGGTAATGCATGAATAAGCGCCTGTTGATTATCATCATAATTAAGACGAGCACAGAGATCTGCAATACCTTGAATACCTAACTCTTGCCATTCGTTCCAGTGTGTTTTTCCTGAAAAATAACGCGTTGCTGCCGGGTAAAAGCTTGATGCTGGGCGCACAAAGTTAGTGTTCATCAGTGCATTAAAAATGGCGAGCTTTTCAGCTTTAGGCTTAAAAACAAAAGGATTGTTAGCAAGGCGCTCTTGTACGTCTGTACTGATGTCTGCGGTTAAGTTTTCACCCATCGCTTCCATGACCATTTTAATAAAACTGGTTTGTGCTGTTATTTTTAATAACCCTTGTTCATCAACGGGTAGTTTTAAAAACCAAATAAAGTGTTCTTGCGGTTTTTTATTCACTTGCCAAAAAGTTAAACCAATATAGGCATGTTGTTGAATGGGGTAGGGATAAGGCAAACTGTTGGACGCTATTTTTTGAAAGGCACTATTGGAAATTTTAGTGACTTTGCGACCTAAATCATAAATGCGGAATTGGCATTGAGCTTGCTGTAAGAAATCGGTAAGTGTATTTATATTCATAAAAAGTTTCATTAATGCGTATGTAAGTAAGATTATACCCCATTATCATTAAGTTGTTTTCATCATTCATAAGTTGATTGTCTGTAAAAGGTGCTCTGCTGCAAATTGTGACTAAAATGTTAAATAATTATAGCTGTTGTCAACAAAAACACTTTATTTTGTCTGGCTTAATCCCTGCCGACTGCCATTTTCTGGTTATCCTATTACATCATTGATACTGCTGACTTTGCATCTTGGGGCATCATCGGTATATTAGTCTCTTTAATTCTCGGATGAGAAAATAGCAATGCAAAAAAATGAACAAAAAAAACGGCAATTATTAAATAGCCTGCTCAATGAATTAGAGGCTGCATTGCGGCAACAAAAATTATGGCAATCTGAGCGCCCAACAGAGCAGGCATTATCGAGTAGCGAGCCTTTTGCAATTGATTATTTAAATTTTAGCCAATGGTTACAGTTTATTTTTATTGAAAAAATAACGCGGTTATTACAATTAAATTTAGCCTTACCGAATGCCATGGCGATAACACCAATGGCCAGTGAATATTTTAAACGACCAAGGCATCATTGCCCTGAAATAGTGGCATTAATCAGGCGTATCGATGTTACGATGAATGAGAAAAAATAGATGTTAGCAGAAAGAGAACAAGGAACACCGGATTTAGAGATAATTTACCGCGATGAGCATCTCATTGCGATTAATAAACCCTCTGGCTTGTTGGTACATCGTAGCTGGCTTGATAGCCATGCCTGCGAATTTGCGGTGCAGAAATTACGCGATCAAATTGGTATGTATGTTTATCCTGCGCATCGTTTAGATAGACCAACTTCGGGAGTATTACTGTTTTTATTAGATAAAAATTATGTCACTAATTTAATGGAGCAGTTTGCACAGCAGAAAACTGAAAAACGTTATCTAGCAGTGGTACGTGGGCATATTGGAGAGGGTTTTTTAGATTATGCCCTGAAAAAGAAACTCGATAAAATTGCCGATAAACTGGCCAACCTAGATCAAGAAGCCCAACCTGCACAAACGGCTTATCAAGGACTCTCATTTTGTGAATTACCGATTGCGGTACGCCCTTATTCACAATCTCGATATTCGTTGGTGGAAATGATCCCGAAAACAGGGCGACGCCATCAATTACGCCGTCATATGAAACACCTTTTTCATCCTATCATTGGTGATACGACACACGGTGATGGTAAACATAATCAAATGTTTCGTGATAATTTTGATTCCCACCGTTTGTTATTACATGCGGCATACCTTTCATTTAGTCATCCTGTGACGGGTAACAAAATAGAAATTTATGCACCACTTGATGAGCGCTTTAAAGCCTTATTATTAAAGCTATCATTACAATATTGAGCTAAAAAAATATAAATATTTATCAGGAGTGCAGTGATGAAGTTAAATTGTGATGTAGGGGAGGGGGTTCGTAGTGATGAAAGCCTGATGCCCTTTATTGATCAAGCTAATATCGCCTGTGGTTTACATGCTGGTGATGCCGATTTAATGATAGCAACCATTAAAATGGCCAAGGCGAATAATGTTGAAATTGGTGCTCATCCCAGTTATAACGACCGAGAAAACTTCGGCCGTGTAGCGCAGACGTTAAGCACCATGCAAATTAAACATCTTATTTGTTATCAGGTTGGTGCGTTACAGAGTCTCGCTAAGTTGCATGATAAACAAGTGCAATACGTTAAACCGCATGGCGCACTGTATAATCAGATGATGCTTGATGAAGCTATTTTTACGGCAATTGTAGAAGCGCTGAGTACTTTTCCAACAGCACTTAAGTTAATGATTTTAGCGCGCCCAGATTTACAACAGTATCAAAAAATAGCACATAAAAATGGCGTGGGGTTAATTTTAGAAGCCTTTGCCGATCGCGCTTATGATGATGCAGGCTATCTGCTGTCTCGTTCTCATAAAGGCGCTTTATTAGCGACGTCAAAAAAAGTACAAGCACAGGTCAAGCAGCTTGTGGAAACGGCAACTATCACCACCATTAATGGCAATAACATCACTTTGCAGGTTGATTCTATCTGCGTGCATGGTGATAACCCGATTGCTGTTAAACAGATACAAGAATTAGCTAAGTTAGTAGGATGATCAAAGCGATTAATGAAACCAGCTTTTTGATCACACTGGGTAATGTTATTGACCTTTCATTAACGGCGCAGATTGCTCAATTAGTTCGTCTCATTGAAAACGAATTTGCAGATGCACTGGTGGATATTACCCCCTCTTATCACAGCCTATTAGTTGAAGTTGATCTGTTAAAAATAGCGCCACTGGTTGCCGAACAACAATTAATAATGCTTTACAATCAATTGGATAAAATAGCTGTATTACAGGGAAAACTCATTGAATTAGCGGTTTATTATGATCCTTGTGTTGGTTGGGATCTACAAAAAGTCGCCACGGATAATAACCTCTTAATCTCTGAGGTGATACAGCTACACAGTGGAAAAACCTATCAAGTTTGCGCCATTGGTTTTGCACCCGGTTTTGCCTTTTTAGCGCAACTCGACGATAAAATAAGTCAACCTCGGCATCATTCACCTCGTCTTTTTGTCCCCTCTGGCAGTGTCGCGATTGCCGATAAACAAACGGCGGTTTACCCCCGTGATAGCCCGGGGGGTTGGCATATAATTGGTAATTGTCCACTGCCATTATTTGATATTAAACAACAACCTATTAGTCCTTTTAAAATTGGTGATCGGGTTAAGTTTAATGCCATAAACTTGAAACAGTTTATTGATTTAGGAGGCAAAATCATTGATGAACCGTAAATCAGGGTTATTGGTTGAAAAAGCAGGACTGTTTACACAGATACAGGATACTGGGCGTTTTAATCAAGCGTTGCAAGGCCTGAGTCAAGGTGGTCTCTGTGATGAATTGGCTGCTGGTTGGGCCAATTACCTGCTTGGTAATGGCAGTAACGCACCACTGCTTGAGATTAGTTTTGGACAAGCTAAATTTGAAGCGTTAAGTGATATCAACTTGGCGTTAACTGGCGCACCAATGGAAGCACAAATAGAGCATCTATCGGGTATAAAAGTGGCGCAAAGTAATAACCGAACATTTTTATTAAAGTCTGGGCAAAAGTTACTGCTTTCATATGCTTCAAGCGGTGTACGTGCTTACCTTGCGGTACAAGGTGGTTTTGTTATTACACCTATATTGGGTAGCGTGAGCAGTGTTAAACGTAACGCGCTAGGTGGCTTGAAAGGGGATGCCAGTGGTTTAAAAGAAGGCGACATATTACCAGTGGCTAAACAAGAACGTCACCTTATAACACACAGGATCCCTGAAAAATTTATTCCTGATTATCATCAAAGCGTGACACTTGGTATTATCGAGTCCTACCAGTGCGCATCTTTTTTGGCCGGCGAGAAAAATAAGTTTTATCACGCACAATATCAAATTGATAAAAACAGTGATCGCATGGGCATGCGTTTGCAAGGAGAGCCGATTAGCGGGCAACTAAGCGGTATCATTTCCGAAGGGATTGCCTTGGGTAGCGTGCAAATCCCTGCTGATGGCCAACCTATTATTTTATTACAAGATAGACAAACTCTCGGTGGTTATCCCAAACTCGGTTGCATTGCGCGCTGTGATTTAAGTCTGCTTGCACAACAAAGTGTGGGCAAAAAAATAACTTTTAAACGCACTGAACTCAAGGTTGAGCGAGTACGTTACCTGCAACGGTTACGTTTTTTTAATTGTTAATGTATTTAGGAGTGAAATAATTCTATGTATCAGCTCGTTTTTTATGTCCCAGAAAGTCATTGTGAAAAGGTCAAATCTGCACTCTTTAAGGTGGGGGCGGGTAAAATTGGCGAGTACGATCACTGCGCTTGGCAGGTTTTAGGTGCGGGACAATTTAGGCCATTAAAAAATAGTAAAGCGTTTATCGGTGAAAGAGGAAAAGTAGAAAAATTGCCAGAATACCGTGTTGAAATGATCTGTGAAAAAAAGAATATTAAAAAAGTGCTAAGTGCATTACTGACCAGTCATCCCTATCAAACACCTGCCTATCATGTTGTAGAAGTAAAAACACTCGCAGATATAAGTGAATGAAAATGTTCTATAGATTGCTTTCTGAATGTTCGGCTAATAAAGGCTTAATATGTATGCTTATTTTATAGCGAATATTTTTGATTTAAAGGCGAATAAAACCATCAGTCTTCGGTATGATGTTCATAAATCATGTAATAGATAAAAAAAATAAAAAGAGAGAAATATGACCGCGCCAATAAAAAAAACGCCTGTGAGACCTAAAGCTAAAAAAACAACTAAAAAAAGCGCAGTGGGTTTTGAAGAAGCACTTTGGGATGCCGCCAACAAACTACGTGGTAGCGTCGAGTCTGCCGAATACAAGCATATTGTATTAAGCCTTATTTTCCTTAAATTCATTAGTGACAAATTTGAAGTGCGTAAAAATGCCATTGTTGCCGAGTATGGCAATGAGTATGTGGATATGGTGGACTTTTACACCATGGAAAATGTCTTTTATTTGCCCACCGAAGCGCGTTGGTCATTTATTCAAATTAACGCCAAGCAAGACGATATCGCCGTTAAAATTGATAGCGCATTACATGCAGTTGAAAAAAATAACAAAGCGCTCGCAGGCGCGTTGCCAGATAACTACTTCTCACGCTTAGGGCTAGACAGCAGTAAACTTTCAGCATTAATTGATACCATCAATAATATTGAAACGATCAGTAAAGAAAGTGCCCACAGCAGGAGTGAAAGTGCCCACAGCGAAAAGGAGAGTACCCACAGCGAAAATGAGGGCGACGACAGCGGGAATGTAATAAAAAGTGAAGAAGATATCGTTGGTCGTGTTTACGAATATTTCTTAGGCAAATTTGCCGCCTCAGAGGGCAAAGGTGGGGGTGAGTTCTATACGCCTAAATCGATTGTTTCCCTGATTGCCGATATGATAGAACCCTTCTCGGGTAAGATCTACGATCCCTGTTGTGGTTCGGGTGGTATGTTTGTGCAATCACTTAAATTTATTAATAGTCATAACGGCAACCAAAAGAACATCTCTATTTATGGCCAAGAATACACCAATACTACCTATAAACTGGCAAAAATGAACCTTGCGGTACGCGGGATCTCGGCTAATTTAGGGGATGTCGCTGGTGACAGTTTTTTTAAAGACCAACACCCAGATTTAAAAGCCGATTACATCATGGCTAACCCACCCTTTAACCAAAAGCAGTGGCGCGCAGAGAACGAGTTAGTAGACGATGCACGTTGGGCGGGTTATCCAACCCCACCCACGGGTAATGCTAACTACGCATGGATAATGCACATGATCTCAAAACTCAGCGAACACGGCACCGCGGGTTTTGTATTGGCTAACGGCTCAATGTCATCCAATACCAGTGGCGAAGGCACTATTCGCCAGAAGATCATCGAGAATGATTTAGTCGATTGTATGATAGCGTTGCCGGGGCAACTGTTTTACACCACTCAAATACCTGTTTGTTTATGGTTTATTAGTAAAGACAAAAAAGGCAATAACGAGCAGGGGATGAGCAAACGCCGTGACCGTCAAGGCGAAACCTTGTTTATTGATGCCCGTGAAATGGGCACGATGGTTAACCGCACTTTAAAAGAGTTAACCAATGAAGATATCGCTAAAATAACCGCAACCTACCATATCTGGCGTGGTGAAGAGTTAGAGGCTGGAAAGCTTGAAAGCGAAAAAGATAAGCTTGAAGGCGACAAACTAGAAAGCGCAACATATCAAGATATCGCGGGTTACTGTAAATCAGCAACGCTTGACGATATGAAAGCTAATGATTATGTATTAACCCCGGGGCGTTATGTTGGTGCTGCTGAAATCGAAGATGATGGTATCCCTTTTGAAACCAAGATGACTGAACTCAGCCAAACGCTTTATAAGCAAATGAGTCAAGCCACTGAGCTAGACAAAGCGATTCGTGACAATTTGGAGGCGCTGGGTTATGGAGAGTAAAGGTGAGGAAATAAGCAATCAGGTCATATTTGCCGAGATTAAACAGGTGATTGAACAAGCACGAACACAGGTAAAACAAACCGTAAATTACGCGATGGTTAACGCTTATTGGAAAATTGGGTACTTAATTATTGAGGATGAACAGCGTGGTCAACGTCGCGCTGAATATGGAAAGTCGCAGTTAACGTTGCTTTCAAAAAAGCTCGGTGAAACCTTTGGTAAAGGTTTTGATATCACCAACTTACGTAATATGCGTCGTTTTTATCAGGCATTTGAAAAACGAGAGACACTGTCTACCGAATTGAGCTGGTCACATTATAATCTGCTCGCGCGTATTGATAATAAAAATGCGCGTTCATGGTATATGCAAGAAGCCGCGCAGCAACATTGGAGCGTGAGAGCATTAGAGCGTCAAATCGGCACCCTCTATTATGAGCGTTTATTATCAAGTAAAGAAAAAGCGCAGGTAGAGTTAGAAGCACAACAAAAAACAAGCCCTCTTGCTGAAACGCCAAAAGAGTACCTACGTGACCCCTATATTTTGGACTTTTTAAACCTACAAGATAAAAGCTATCAAGAGAATGAATTAGAGCAGGGAATTATCAATAACTTGCAACAGTTTTTATTAGAGCTAGGCAAAGGTTTTGCCTTTGTGGATCGTCAAAAACGTATTCGTTTTGATGACGAAGATTTTTATATTGATCTGGTATTTTACAACTTTAAGCTGAAATGTTTTCTGTTGATCGATCTGAAAATTGGTAAATTGAAGCATCAAGATGTTGGCCAAATGGATACCTATATTCGCCTGTACGATGAACAAGTTATCAGTGATGATGATAACCCCACTATGGGTTTAGTCTTATGCAGTGAAAAAAGTGAGGCGGTGGTGAAATACTCCGTGCTCAGTGATCAAAAACAACTGTTTGCGGCAAAATATTTAGCACATCTACCGAGTGAAGAGGAGCTGCGTATTGAGCTACAAAAAGAACGCGCATGGGTACAAGCGCAACTGAGTAATGCCACAGGTGAAGACGATGAATAAGCAAATTAAAAGTGACCTGTACAGCCAAATTAGCCAAGCGGAAGAGCGAGATAAAGCGATCCGTAAAAACTTGGAGGCGCTGGATTATGGGGAGTGATTGGAATTCAATCAAGTTGGGTGAAATTATCGAGATAAAGTATGGCAAAGATCATAAAAAATTAACTGATGGAATTATTCCTTGTTACGGATCTGGTGGCATAATGCGTTATGTAGATAAGTCTTTATATGAACAAGAATCTATTCTAATTCCAAGAAAAGGCTCATTAAATAATATTTATTATATTAATGAACCTTTTTGGACTGTCGATACTCTTTTCTGGTCAAAAATCGATCTGAACAAAGCGGATACAAAATTTATATTTTATCAATTAAAATTGGTAGATTTTAAAGGATTGAATGAAGGGACCGCAGTTCCAAGTATGACTATTCCAATTATTAATAATATAAATATAAAACTCCCTCTTCTTAAAACTCAGAAAGAAATTTCCAAAGTATTATCAGATATAGATAATAAAATCGAACTCAACAAAAAAACCAACCAAACCCTTGAAAAAATGGCGCAGACTTTGTTTAAAAGCTGGTTTGTGGACTTTGATCCAGTGTTTGATAACTTGCTCGCGAAGGTTGATTTTAAACTCGAAAACCTCGCCAAAGACTTCCCCGAAGTGTTATTCAAACGGGCACAGAAG
>JBAHZV010000034.1:0-18562 GCA_037132845.1 Psychromonas sp. | reverse complement strand
AGTATTATATTGTTACTATGTGACAATGATATTTCTGCTGTCATCAATTAGACATAAAAAAACCAGCGATATGCTGGCTTTATGAATAATGAATAACAACGTGGATGGATTAAATATCTAAATTCTCTACGCGTAATGCATTTTCTTCGATAAATTTTCGGCGTGGCTCAACGTGATCACCCATCAATGTGCTGAACAGTTGATCGGCACCCACCGCATCTTCAATACGCACTTGTAACATATGGCGTGTATTCGGATCCATGGTGGTATCACAAAGTTGATCAGGGTTCATTTCACCCAGACCTTTGTAGCGTTGAATATAAAGGCCACGTTTAGATTCGCTCATCAACCAATTAACTGCATCAAGAAAGTTGCTCACTTCGCGCTTACGTTCGCCACGTTGGATATAGGCACCCTCTTCTAGTAGCCCTGATATTTCTTCACCGATAGCAACCACCGCTTCATAACCAACTGAGCCAAAGTATTCTTCATCAAAAGTGAAGTGAGACTCAACACCATGCTTACGAATGGTGAAGATAATCTTATTACTTAACTCATCATCAGACTGAACAACATTTGCGCTGTAGATAGTGCCTTCAAAATCTTCGCCATTAAGCGTGTCAACAATATCGTCAACCCATTGCGTTGCCTGTTCTTTATTGGCTAACTGCTCAGTGTTTAAAGCAGGTTTATAAATAAGCTTATCTAAAATTACCGAAGGATAACGACGTTTTAAACGTTTAATTGTATCTTGTACGCTACGGTAACGTTGAATTAGCCCCTCTAAGGCTAAGCCTGAAATACCCGGTGCTTCTGAATTAACGTGTAAAGATGAGTTTTCCATTGCTAACGTTGTTAGGTAGATTTGTAACTCAGATTCATCTTTTACGTAGGTTTCCTGTTTGCCTTTTTTTACTTTATAAAGAGGTGGTTGGGCAATGTAGATATAACCATTTTCAATCAATTCTGGCATTTGACGGTAGAAGAAAGTCAATAACAGTGTCCGAATGTGAGAACCATCGACATCGGCATCGGTCATGATGATGATACGATGATAACGCGTTTTCTCAGGGTTATATTCATCACGGCCGATACCACAACCCAGTGCGGTAATAAGCGTTGCGACCTCTTGAGAAGATAACATTTTATCAAAACGTGCTTTTTCGACATTAAGAATTTTACCTTTTAACGGTAAAATGGCTTGGTTTTTACGGTTACGTCCCTGCTTCGCACTACCGCCAGCAGAGTCCCCTTCCACAATATAGAGTTCTGAAAGTGCTGGATCTTTTTCTTGGCAATCTGCAAGTTTACCTGGCAAACCGGCTAAATCGAGTGCGCCTTTACGACGTGTCATATCACGCGCTTTACGGGCCGCTTCACGTGCGCGTGCAGCATCAATTATTTTAGACGTGATAATTTTAGCTTCTGATGGATTTTCCAGTAGGAAGCTTTGTAGGTTTTCACCCATTGCACCTTCAACGACGGGACGCACTTCTGATGAAACTAAGCGATCTTTTGTTTGCGATGAAAATTTAGGATCCGGTACTTTTACAGAGATAACGGCCGTTAGACCCTCTCGAGAATCCCCGCCTTCAGTGGAAGCTTTGTTTTTAGAGTTTTTAACTTTTGCTAACTCTTTTTCCATATAGGTATTTAACGTACGTGTTAAACCACCACGGAAACCCGTTAAGTGAGAACCGCCATCACGTTGTGGAATGTTATTGGTAAAGCAGTAGATATTTTCTTGGAAGCCATCGTTCCATTGCATGGCCACTTCAACACACATACCATCAGCACCTTCCGCTGAAAAATGAAATATTTTTTGGTGAACAGGTGTTTTGTTTTTATTTAAATATTTTACAAAAGCCTCAATACCACCTTCATAAGAAAAGTGATCAGATTTATCTTCTTCGCGTTTATCAACAAGTTTAATGGAGACACCAGAGTTCAAAAAAGATAATTCACGTAAACGTTTAGCAAGGATATCGTAGTGGAAAAGTACATCAGAAAAGGTTTCTTCACTTGGCCAAAAACGAATTTCAGTACCGGTTTGATCGGTATCCCCGATGACTGCGATCGGTGCTTCTGGCTCACCATGAATATAGATTTGTTGATGGATTTTCCCGTGACGTTTAACGGTGAGACGTAATTTTTTAGAAAGCGCGTTAACCACTGAAATACCCACGCCATGTAATCCGCCTGATACTTTATAAGAGTTATCATCAAACTTTCCGCCAGCGTGTAATACGGTCATAATAACTTCAGCGGCCGAGACACCTTCTTCTGCATGCATATCAACGGGAATGCCACGGCCATCATCACGTACAGAGACACTGCCATCGGTATGGATGGTGGTCACTATATCACTACAATAACCTGCTAATGCTTCATCAATTGAATTATCAAGGATCTCAAAGACCATGTGATGTAGACCCGTACCATCATCAGTATCACCAATATACATACCTGGGCGTTTACGGACCGCATCTAACCCTTTTAGTACTTTAATACTTGACGAATCATAACTATTTTCAGCCATAGAGCTTTCACCTATATATTAGTTTTCTAATTGTTCTGTAATCTGACCATGTTCCATATGAAACACACTATTTTTTTGCGTAAAAAGGTCATCAATATTATCAGGTTCAATAAGAGTGATAAACAGTTGAGCACCTGAGTCAGCAATATGTTTTGCTAATATCTGTTGTTTGTTCTGATCGAGCTCGGAACTAAAATCATCTATTAGAAAAATACACTGTTTTTTATCGATACTGTTTAAAAATAGTCCTTGTGCAAGCTGTAACGCATATACAAATAGTTTTAATTGCCCACGGGATAAAACATCCGCTACAGGGTAATTGTTTATTTTGAACCGAATATCCGCTTTTTGTGGTCCAGCTGTTGTATAACCTAGTTGGATATCTCGTTGGAAATTATCGCGTAAATAATCAGCGAGGGATTTGTTGTTTTTATCCCAGCCACAAAAGAACTGGCAACTTATTTCATAACCGGGTAAAAAGTCATTTAATGTGCTTTCTATCAGTACTAATAATTGCTCAAAATAAGCTGAACGTTGCACACTAATTTTGTCACTTAAAAAACAGAGCTCATTATCCCATACTTGTAGCTCATTGTACGTTTTACATTGCTTTAAAGCGGCATTTCGTTGCTTTAATAAACGTTTTATTCGTGCCCAATTGTGATAAAAGAGTGGATCATGGTAAAAAACGCCCCAATCCAGAAAAGCCCTTCTATTTTTGGGGCTTCCTGAGAGTAAGGTACTGCTTTCTGGGGTAATTAATTGCAATGGTAAATAATGCGTTAAGTTGGATAATTTTTTAGAAATGGCTCCATTTATCTTTAAGATGGTGTCTCCATTTTTAGATTTCTGAAGGCCAATAGGCGTGACTAAATGTTGCTGATTTATCTCACCGAAAAGGGTAAATTCTTTAAAATCATGTTGCACAATACGGCTGGTTAAATGACTGCGAAACGAGCGCCCTAATCCGAGAAAATAAATGGCTTCTAATAGCGATGTTTTACCGCTGCCATTGGCACCAGTAATGATGTTTATTTTGTTATTAAAGGTCAGGTTGGCATTGCTGATATTACGGAATTGATGAATGATTAATTTTGACAGTGACATCAAACAACTCCGTTTATTGATGAGGGAATAAAGAAGCCATTTGGTGTTTATAAACGCATTGGCATAAGCACATAAAGTGAGTCATCACTATCAGTAGACTCAATTAGTGTGCTGTGGTCTGAACTGCTTAGTGTTATTTTTACCTGTTCACTTTTTAAAGTGTTTAATACATCTAACACGTAACTTACGTTAAAGCCTATTTCGAGTGGTTCTGATTGATAATTAACATCAATATACTCTTCCGCTTCCTCACGATCGGGATTATTCGCGGTAATTTGTAAGAGGTTTTCTGAGAGCGTTAAGCGTACGCCACGAAATTTTTCATTGGATAATATTGCGGCGCGTGTAAAGGCTTGTTTGAGTGACTCTCGACTTGCTAATAATACTTTATTACCATCACGTGGAATAACACGTCGATAATCCGGAAAGCGCCCATCAACCAATTTAGTGGTGAAAATAAAATTCCCAATAAGGGCACGCAGATTATTTTTACCTATCTGTAAGGTAATATTCTCTTGCTCATTATCGAGTAACTTAACCAGTTCTAACACCCCTTTTCGTGGCACTATAATCGATTGAGGCTCAATTTGTTGTGCTAAAGTAATAACAGAAGAGGCTAATCGATGCCCATCGGTGGCGACACTGCGTAAGCTATTTTCGCTGGCTTCAAAGTACATTCCATTTAAGTAGTAACGCACGTCTTGGCTAGCCATCGCAAATTGGGTAAATTCAATCAGCTTTTTAAACTCGCCTTGCTTAACGGTTAATTCGAGTAGGCTATTCCATGATTCAATATTTGGAAAGTCGATAGCAGGCAATGATGAAAGTAAATAACGGCTACGCCCGGAACGTATTGTTACTTTTTCATTTTTAACTTCAAAAGTTATTTCACAGGGGTCAGATAAACCACGACAAATATCTAATAATTTGCGCGCAGGGACAGTGATCACCCCTTCTTCAGAGGGGTGTTGCAGGGGAATTTGAGTGATTAATTCCACTTCTAAATCGGTACCCGTTAGGCTCAATAAACCCTGTTTAACTTCAAGTAAGATATTACCCATGATGGGCAGTGCTGGACGACCACCGGAAACAGCCCCCACCACTAATTGTAATGGGCGCAGGAAAGCTTCACGTGAGATTGAAAATTTCATGGTGTATAACCTTACATCGACAGTGTGCGGATTAGAATTTTATAATCTTCTTGAATATCGTTATTTTCATTACGCAACTCCGCCACTTTGCGACAAGCGTGTAATACTGTCGTATGGTCTCGCCCACCAAATGCTTCACCAATTTCAGGCAAACTATGCTGGGTTAGCTCTTTTGCTAATGCCATCGCAATTTGACGAGGGCGCGCAATGGTACGAGTACGGCGTTTGGATGCCATATCAGAAATTTTAATGCGGTAATGTTCCGCCACTACTTTTTGAATATTATCAATAGTGGTTTGTTTGGAATGTACCGCGAGCATATCACGCAATGCATCTTGTACTAGTGAGATAGTAATATCTTGTCCTGTAAATTGTGCTTTGGCAGAAATATTAGCAATGGCACCTTCAAGTACTCGTACATCGGTAATTGTGAGACGTTTAGCAATAAAGAAAGCGACATCATCAGGCAGTGTTAAACCACGCTCTTCCGCTTTACTGATTAAAATAGCAACACGAGTTTCTAACTCGGGTGGATCAATTGGAATTGATAACCCCCAACCAAAACGTGTACGTAAACGTTCATCAATGCCTTCAATTTCTTTTGGAAAACGATCACTGGTTAAAATGACTTGCTGATGGCCGTCTAACATCGAGTTAAACGTTTGAAATAAGACCTCTTGCGAGCGTTCTTTACCGGCAAAGAAATGGATATCATCTATTAACAGTGCATCAAGTGATGCGTAATACTCTTTAAATTGTTCAATGGTATTATTACGAATAGAGTTGATCATATCTTGTACAAAACGTTCCGAACGAATATAGACAACTTTACTCTCAGGATTTTCTGCAACAATGGCATTCCCTACCGCATGTAATAGGTGCGTTTTACCTAAACCGGGGTGAGCATATAAAAATAGAGGGTTATAAACGCCACCTGGATTTTCTGCAATTTGTTGGGTCGTTGCGATAGCAAAGTTATTAGACTTACCTTCAACAAAGTTGTCAAAAGTAAAACGTTTAATTAAGTTACTTTTATGGGCAACAGATGCGGCTTTATTAACACTCTGCCAAGGTTGAGCAACATTCAATTGTGGTGCAACGGGGGAAGCTTTGCTGATTGATTCAGCAGATTCTGGCTTGCCAACTAATAAACGAATTTGAATGCTATGATTTTTATTTTCGCGTTGAGCCAACTCTTTCACTTTACTTTCAATTAGTTCCATAAAATTATTGCGAACCCAATCACTGGTAAATTTATTAGGAGAATAAAGCGTAAGCACTGAATTACTGTAACCTGCTTGCAGTGGGCGCAACCATGTACTGAAGTCACTTTTTGACAATTCATCCTTTAATTGTGCTACGCATTCTTGCCAAATAGCGAGGGACATGACTTACTCCAATTATGAATTTCTGGGCGGATAATTCTACAGCGAAGATGACGATCAATCTACAAGATCCGACGATCTTTTTGTAAAAAAGCGCACTAAAGTTGTTACAATTCCAATGTTTATTAAAAAAATCACAATTGTACGCCTAGTATGTATTAATTTAAAACAAAAAGACAAAGATCATCGATAGATCCTTGCTTATTGATGACGCTTCTATATAATCCTCCCACCCAAACTTTCGAGTATGGCAAGCAATTGTTAATTGCCTTATATAAGTGAATAATTTTTAAGGTGATAATTTAATATGCGTGAAAGAGGTATCTGTGATTGACTTTTGGTCAATCAATACATAGAATTCGCTCTCTTTTAAATCGGTTAACTTTTTTGCTTTGTTATTATTAAGGTAATGTTACGTTATTTTAATAAGTGCAAAATGAAAAAATTAGCTACTGTACAGTACTTAACAATAAGTGGAAAAGAGCATGAAACGTACTTTTCAGCCAAGTAATATTAAGCGTAAGCGTTCACACGGTTTCAGAACTCGTATGGCGACTAAAAATGGTCGTAACGTACTAGCTCGTCGTCGTGCTAAAGGCCGCGCAAGCTTAAGCGCATAATTTTCCAGACGTGGTAAATTATTCGTATTCTCGGGAGTTACGTTTGTTAACTCCTGAAGATTTTCAACCCGTTTTTAAGAATGCTATCCCAGCAGTCTCACCGTACCTAACACTTCTTGCTAGAAAAAATACCCTAAATCACCCCCGTATTGGTATGGCGATACCTAAAAAGCATATTAAACGTGCTGTTGGGCGTAATCGTATCCGGCGAGTCGTGAGAGAACAATTCCGCCATCAACAATTCCAACTACCAGCAATTGATATTGTTGTTATTGCTAAAGCCGGTATTGCTGATTTATCAAATCAAGAAATTGATAAAATTTTGGATAAATTATGGCGAAAATTGGTGCAGCGTTGCAGTGGCTAGCGATTAAGTTCATTCGTGCTTACCAGCTAATGATAAGTCCCATGATTGGACCTCGGTGTCGTTTTACTCCAAGTTGTTCATATTATGCGATCGAGGCTATAAAATTGCATGGAATTGCAAAAGGGTGTTGGCTAGCGGGCAAACGTCTTATAAGATGCCAACCTCTAAGTGAAGGTGGTTACGATCCTGTACCTACTTGTTGTCATAAAACAGATTCAATTAATAAAAGAGATTAATAAACTTTATGGAATCCCAACGCAATTTATTGTTACTTGCCCTGCTGTTCGTAAGCTTTTTGCTTTATCAAGCATGGGTTGTAGACCAAAATCCTCAGCCGCTAGCGAGTGTACAAACGACTGAGCAATCGACCAATGCTCATACACCCGTTCCTTCAAGTTCAAATTTCAGTGCAGATGTTCCAACATCAACACCAACTGAAATAACAGCGATGACTGATGCAGTAGCAACAGCACCAACAGAACTATCATCAATGGATCAATTTGTTGTCTTAGAGAGTGATACATTACGTCTTTCTATCTCATTGTTAGGTGGTGATATTCTTTCTTCTGATCTCCTTAAACATGACACTGAGAAGAACTCTGGCATTCCTTTCCGTCTTTTAAAGAGTGGTGATGGTTACACTTATATTGCACAAAGTGGTCTGATTGCTCAAGGCCCAGATGCAAATAAGAAAGGACGACCTTTTTATACAGTGATAACCGATAAAACGGTGATCACCGAAGGCCAAGACAGTGTCTCTGCGGCGCTACGTTTTGTGGATGAAGCAGGTAATGTCTTTACTAAAACCTTCACACTTGAGCGTGGCAAGTATGTGGTTAATGTTAATTACAAAATTGAAAATAACAGTGATAGCTCATTAAGCGTTCAATTATATGGTCAATTAAAAGAGACTATCGCTGATACGGGTACTAATTTAATGATGCCGGTGTATCGTGGTGGTGCTTTTTCTACTGATGATATTCGTTATCAGAAGTATAGCTTTGATGATATGCAAGACAGCTCATTAAGCGAGAGCACTAAAGGTGGTTGGGTCGCAATGCTACAACACTATTTTGTTTCTGCTTGGATTCCAGCGAGTGATCAAGATAACGTGCTGTACAGTAATATTATTCGTAATGATGCGGCTATCGGTTTTAAAGCGCCAATACAAATCATTAATGCCCACAACACGGGTAATATTGATGCAATGCTTTGGATTGGTCCTAAATTGCAAGATGAAATGGCGCTAGTGGCCAGTCACCTTGACCTAACCGTTGATTATGGTTGGTTATGGTTTATTGCACAACCACTCTTTCAATTACTGCTGTTCTTCCAAAGTATTGTTGGTAACTGGGGTCTGGCAATTATTTTAATCACCTTTACTGTAAAAGGTGGGTTATACCCGCTGACTAAAGCACAATATACGTCAATGGCGAAGATGCGTTTATTACAGCCTAAGATTCAAGCATTACGTGAACGTTATGGCTCAGATCGTCAAAAAGTATCAAAAGCAATGATGGAAATGTATAAGAAAGAGAAAGTTAACCCGCTTGGTGGTTGTTTCCCTATTGTATTGCAGATGCCTATCTTCATTGCATTATACTGGTCATTAATGGAATCGGTTGAATTGCGTCATGCGCCATTTATGCTCTGGATTCAAGATCTATCCGTACAAGACCCATATTATGTATTACCACTGCTAATGGGGGTGAGTATGTTCTTTATTCAGAAGATGTCGCCGTCACAAGTGCAGGATCCAATGCAACAGAAAGTCATGAAGTTTATGCCTATTGTCTTTACTTTCTTTTTCTTATGGTTCCCTGCGGGTCTCGTACTTTATTGGTTAATGAGTAACATTGTTACCTTGATTCAACAAACTTACATATATAAACAGTTTGAAAAACAAGGTCTGGCCGAGAAAAAGTAACGCTCTTATCTAACACCAATAAAAAGGCGACTCATTAGTCGCCTTTTTGCTTTGTCATTACTGATGTTACCCCTTCTGAGTGCTGCTTCTGTTTTTATTAAGCGCATTCGAGCATGGTGCTGACTAAGATAAAATTATCAGATAATTAAGAATATTGGCATTATGCTAATATTTATCATTTAAACAGAATGGTCATTCATATGATTGAAGTAACAGATACAATTGTTGCACAGGCAACCGCAACGGGTCGAGGTGGTGTTGGTATTATTCGTATATCCGGCCCTGATGTAGAGACCGTTGCTAACATTATTCTGGGTAAAGTGCCTAAATTACGTTATGCCGAATATCTGCCATTTAACGATCAACAGGGTGAAGTATTAGACCAAGGTATTGCTTTGCTCTTTAAAGCGCCTAACTCCTTTACTGGTGAAGATGTTTTAGAATTACAAGGCCATGGAGGGCCGGTGGTGATGGATATGCTTATTAAAGCGATATTAACCATCAAAAACCTGCGCAGTGCGAATCCAGGTGAGTTTTCGGAGCGCGCTTTCATGAACGATAAGCTCGATTTAGCGCAAGCAGAAGCGATTGCTGATTTAATCGAAGCAACATCAGAGCAAGCGGCTAAAAGTGCCCTGCATTCATTACAGGGCGAATTTTCAGCGAAAATACATGATTTAGTCGAAAGCTTAATTCACCTGCGCATATATGTGGAAGCTTCTATTGACTTCCCAGAAGAGGAAGTTGATTTTTTAAGTGATGGAAAAATCGCCACGGATCTTTATCAAATCATTGCTAACCTTGAGTCGGTAAAAGCGCAGGCTAAACAGGGGGCTATTTTACGTGATGGCATGAAAGTGGTGATTGCTGGTCGCCCTAATGCGGGAAAATCTAGCCTCTTAAATAGTTTAGTTGGCAAAGAAAGCGCCATTGTGACGGATATCGCGGGCACAACACGTGATGTCATGCGTGAACATATACATATTGATGGTATGCCATTACATATTATTGATACCGCGGGATTACGTGAAGGTGCCGATGAAGTTGAAAAAATAGGTATTGAACGCGCGTGGGCTGAGATTAAAACGGCGGATCGTGTTCTTTTTATGCTTGATGCCACCACCACCGATTCTGGTGATCCTCATGAAATTTGGCCTGATTTTATTGATAAACTACCCCAATCAGTGGGTTTAACGGTGGTGCGTAATAAAGCCGATTTGACGGGAGAATGTTTGGCCATAACGCAAGATAAGCAACATCCCGTTTACCGAATTTCTGCGAAAACAGGATTAGGTTTGGACTCACTTAAAGATCATCTTAAAGAAATCATGGGTTACCAAAGTACAACAGGTGGTGGTTTTATGGCACGTCGTCGTCACTTAGAAGCACTTGATAATGCCGAAAGACATCTGTTAGAAGGCAAGGTACAGTTAGAAGAATACAAAGCAGGCGAGTTATTAGCTGAAGAGTTGCGTTTAACACAACAATATCTCAGTGAAATAACAGGAGAGTTTAGTTCTGATGATTTATTGGGGAGAATTTTCTCTAGTTTTTGTATTGGTAAGTAAGCGCGATTAGTTAATCCTACGCCTTGAATTAACTTGTTATTTCTGCGCAATATTAGTTCCCATACTTACTCCGATTGCTATAACAACATTTTGTAACTTAAAAATACAGTGTGAAGCAAGTATTGCTCGTCACTTTATTAAAAAATTTAAATTATCTCTACCAGCATTGTGAATTTGGGAGAAAGAATCGCTAATGCCTGCAACTCATGGTTTGTTACAGTTAATTTATCCTTCACAATCATTGATCACTTAATTCATTCCTTCCTTCCTTCCTTCCTTTGCTATTACCTTGCGATACATTATTGTTTTTACTACCCCTTATTGGCTACAATTTTTATTTTTGGTTGTTTTAAAGGGTGTATTTATTTATTTGTTAAATGTTTTTGTGAGAGATCGACTATTTTGATCTGGGGAGATCGTGCTTATTGTAAAATTATTTCATTGTTAAAATAGAATAAAACAACATAACACATTGAATAAAAAGAATGTTTTTTTACGTGACTGTTTGTGTTTAACTTTATATGTTTAAGTCCAGATATGTTGTATTGCAAACGGGTATTATTTATTGCGTAGAGAGAGAGGCAATTTTACAGGATGTGGAATTATTTAAATCAACTCATACAGTTGTCAGGATGACAAATTGGACACTCTCAGGATGAGAGGAAATAAAACAGGATGTTTTATTGTTAAGGAAAACAAAGGAACAAACTACAGGAAGTAGTTAAGGAACACCCTTCAGGCTGAAGGGAATATAATAACTAGGATGGTTATTATTTGTCAGGATGACAAGAGAAGGACACCTCCTAAGGAAAGGGAGACGATGGATAAACAAGATGTTTATCTTATAAGGATGTATAAAAAGGAAGCACCCAAAGGAATGGGAAGTGGATGCCAAGATGGCTTAGTCAAATGGATGTAAGCAGGGAGCATCAACTATCAAAGATTAGATAGAATGGCTAAATAAGGGCAGCTTCGGCTGCCCTTTCCTTTGCCTACGATAAAAATTTATTAGTCTCTATCGCCACTAAACAGAAAATCTACGCTTAAAAGCACTAAAAGGTGATCATCTTTACGAGTTTAAATTATCGCCGTGTTCTAAATTTTGAAGTGAGGAAAACGGTTCCCTGCCATTCACGCCTTGTTCGTATCACCATTCTCGCGTTTATGTCATTCAGAAACTAAAGCATTTTGATTGCCAACGGGGTTAAGCTAAAATAGCTTTTTTGACTGCCAATAGGTTACTACTTTCATGCTTTTAATGATCGATAATTACGACTCTTTTACTTATAACTTAGTTCAATATTTTGGAGAGTTAAAACAACAAGTTATTGTAAAAAGAAATGATCAAATTAGTTTGAAAGAAATTTCCGATCTAAGCCCTGAGTATTTGGTTATCTCTCCCGGCCCCTGTAGCCCAAATGAAGCAGGAATTTCTTTGCCTGCGATAGAGCGTTTTGCGGGTGAAATTCCGTTATTAGGTGTTTGCTTAGGGCATCAAAGTATTGCTCAGGTATTTGGTGGGGATGTGATCCGGGCTCAACAGGTCAAACACGGTAAAAACTCATTGATACAACATGATGGTCGAGGTGTTTTTAGTGGCTTAAATAATCCTTTAGATGTCACTCGCTACCATAGCTTAATCGTTAAACCTGAAACACTGCCCGATTGTTTTGAATGCTCAGCAACGGTACTTAACAGCGATGAAATTATGGCGATTCGACATAAAACATTTGCGCTTGAGGGGGTGCAATTTCACCCTGAAAGCATCATGTCAGAGCAGGGACTACAGTTACTTCATAATTTTATTCAACAACGTTAAGGTTTAACATTATTGATCATCGTTGCATCCCTATGTGATATCAGATGAGATGCTCGCTTACTTGCCCTACGGGCGCTATAACTGTACTCGCCCTGCGTTGCAACAATCAAACAAAAAATGAATAACAATAGACCTCATATTGCGTCTTTGTTTTGTTTTTGAGGGCGTGCCGGACAAAGCATCTACAAGTCATATGGGTATCGCAAGTCTATCAACATCATGATTTGCCTTGCTGACTGTTTTTCTTTCGGTATTATGAATAGAATTATTAATTTATATTTCTCATTCCCCATCCATTAAAAGGATTATATCATGCCAAATACTCAAATCTCACGTCCACTTTTTGATCAGCTAATGGTGCCAAATTACGCACCACTGAATATGATCCCTGTGCGTGGTGAGGGTTCTCGAGTGTGGGATCAAGAGGATAACGAGTATTTAGATTTAACCGGCGGTATCGCGGTTAATGCCTTGGGTCACGCCCATCCTGAACTGGTTAAAACGTTAACCGAGCAAGCTCAAAAACTATGGCATGTGAGTAATATCTATACCAATGAACCGGCTCTGCAATTAGCACAAAAACTGGTTGATAATACCTTTGCCGAAAAAGTTTTTTTTGCCAATTCTGGGGCTGAAGCGAATGAGGCTGCGCTGAAATTGGCACGCCGTTATGCACAGGACAACTATAATAAAGATAAAACTGAGATCATCGCTTTTTATCAAGGTTTTCATGGGCGTACTTTCTTTACCGTCACTGCCGGTGGGCAAAAAAGTTACTCCGATGGTTTCGGTCCAAAACCTGCCGATATTACTCACATTGAATACAATGATTTAACGGCACTTGAAGGTGCTATTTCAGATAAGACCTGCGCTGTTATTCTAGAGCCTTTACAGGGGGAAGGCGGTGTATTGCCTATTTGTAAGCAGTTTGCTATCGCGGTACGTGCTTTATGTAACAAACACAATGCATTGATGATTTTTGATGAAGTACAAACAGGAATGGGCCGTACTGGGCATCTGTTTGCATATATGGGGCTAGGTATTACACCGGATATTTTAACATCAGCTAAGGCACTCGGTGCGGGATTCCCCATTTCAGCAATGCTGACTACAACGCAATTAGCGAGTTGTTTGACCGTTGGCACACATGGTACGACCTTTGGAGGCAATCCACTGGCTTGTGCGGTGGCCGGGGTCGCCTTTGATTTAATTAATACCCCAGAAATGCTGGCTGGTGTGAAACTTAAAGAAGCCCTATTTCGTTCATTATTAACGGATATTAATAATGAGTTTTCAGTGTTTAAAGAGGTACGTGGTGCCGGACTACTATTGGGAGCCGTATTGAATGAAAAATACCAAGGACGTGCTAAAGATTTTTTATTAGCAAGTGTAGAGCAAGGTCTATGGATATTAATTGCGGGCGCAGATGTCATTCGTTTTGCACCGGCATTAAACATTAGTGAAAGCGAAATTAAAGAAGCCATGAGTAAATTTAAAATAGCTGTGCAGCAAGTGGTTGGGCGATAGAAGATACATCAGCATTTCTAATGGATGTAGGTATAATGTTTGCCAACTATCGTTGTTGACGATTAATTAGTCATTAGTGATACAAAGAATTATGTAATGACTCAAGCACAAGCCAGTTTGTCTCTTTAAAATATTGGTGTAAATGATGTTTTTCATCAATATTGAGTCTCACTGGTTTAATCTTGAATATTTACGCTATATTTAGAAAAATAGATTTTCGAATTTGGAGCTCAAATAATGAAACGCGAATTAGCTATTGAATTTTCTCGTGTAACAGAAGCCGCCGCATTAGCGGGTTATAAGTGGTTAGGCCGTGGTGATAAAAACATTGCCGATGGTGCTGCAGTAGAAGCAATGCGTCTTATCTTTAATCAAATTGATATCGATGGTGAAATCGTTATTGGTGAAGGTGAAATTGATGAAGCACCAATGCTTTATATTGGTGAGCATGTTGGCACAAGAAAAGCAGGTTGTGATGCGGTAGATATTGCTGTTGATCCTATCGAAGGTACACGTATGACCGCAATGGGTCAATCAAATGCCCTTGCGGTATTAGCCGTTGGTGAAAAAGGCAGTTTTTTACGTGCACCTGACATGTATATGGAGAAACTGATCGTTGGACCTAAGGCAAAAAATGCCATTGATTTAGAACTTTCTATCGAACAAAATTTAAAAGCGATTGCTTTAGCACTCAACAAACCATTAACAGAGCTTACCGTAGCAACATTAGCGAAACCTCGTCATGAGCGGGTGATCAAAGATATGCAAGGTTTAGGTTGTCGTGTTTTTGCGATTCCAGATGGTGATGTCGCTATCTCAGTATTAGCTTGTATGCCTGATAACCAAGTTGATGTCCTGTATTGTATTGGTGGTGCACCAGAGGGTGTTATTTCAGCTGCGGTTGTCCGTGCATTAGATGGGAATATGCAAGCGCGCTTGATCCCGCGTCCGATGGTAAAAGAGGCAACGCCTGAGAATATTAAAATTGGCGAAGAAGAAATTCGTCGTTGTGCTGAGCAGGGTATTGAAGTTAATAAGGTATTAAAACTTGAAGACTTAGTTAAAAATGACAATGTTATTTTTTCAGCGACGGGTATTACTAAGGGGGATCTGGTGGAAGGTGTTTCGCTTGATGGTGATATGATGGCAACAACAGAAACATTATTAGTACGTGGCAAATCCCGCACTGTGCGTCGAATCCGTTCAATTCATTACTTGGATCGTAAAGATCCAAAACTGAAAGAAATTATCCTTTGAGTTTTCATTTACAGCTACAAAAAAAGGCACGTTAAGTGCCTTTTTTATTGATAATAAATAACGTCATTATCAATACTAATCTGCCTAACGTTCAAATCATTCCTTTGGTATGTCTATATACTTTGCCTACGAATCGCTCATTCAAAAACCATATCTTCGTTGCAACTGTCTGAAAGTGAAGCACAATCATCTCCTGTTGCGCCTTGCTCTCGAATAATTCCGCTACTATTTACTTGCGTAATTTAACGCTGGATACTTGGTGATCGGTTGCTTTTTTGAGAATAAGATTGGCACGATCACGCGTAGGTTGAATATTTTCTTGCAGATTAATGCCATTAATCTCATCCCAAATTTTAGAAGCAATTTTAATTGCTTCCTGCTCACTCATTTTTGAATAGCTATGGAAATAAGCCTCAGGATCAGTAAATGCACCCTGTCTAAATTTCAGAAAACGTTCGATATACCATTGTTTTAATAGTTTTGTATTCGCATCAACAAAAATAGAGAAGTCTACAAAATCAGATACAAATACACGGTGTGGATGATTTGGGTAGTTAATGGCCGTTTGTAAGACATTCAGCCCTTCTAATATAACAATATCAGGTTTTTCTACCGTTAATGTTTTATTGGGTAGAATATCGTAGGTTGTGTGTGAATAGATGGGGGCATGAACCACTTTTTGGCCCGATTTTATGGCCGCTACAAAATCAATTAACGCTTTGATATCAAAGCTCTCGGGAAAGCCTTTTTTATGCATTAAATTACGTGCAACGAGGTCTTTGTTAGCACGTAAAAAACCATCAGTTGTCACTAAAGTGACTTTAGGATGTTGTGGCCAGCGTGAGAGCAGTGCCTGTAAAATCCGGGCGATGGTACTTTTACCAACAGCAACACTGCCCGAAATTCCAATAATATAGGGAACATGCTCCGTGTGACTATTTAAAAAACTATCACGTACCGTATGTCGGTATTGCTGTGTTTCCACGTAGAGATTTAAGAGGCGAGAGAGTGGTAGGTAGATATCAGTAACCTCTTCAAGAGAAAGGGATTCATTGATACCTTGTAATTGCTGTAGGTCTTGTTTGGAAAGGGTTAATGCAACATTATCACGTAATTCCGACCACTGCGCCCGTTCAAATTCTATATAGGCAGTGTTATTCATTTTTGGGATGACTGGCATTATCGGTGTTTTCTTCTTCAATATAGATTGATTTTGCATTTCCCTGTGGGTCATCTGTCAATATATGGTATTGCGCTGCTGGTTTGATTAAGCCTTCAAAGAGGTTAACCAGTGCTTCTTGTGATTGCTCAATATTCATTTGGCTTGATAAACGTTTAAAGGCTGCATCGAAATCACTCTGAACCCAAATACTGTCATCATAAATGTCTAAATAAGCACTTTGTAAAAGATAAACCCCTTCGATAAGGATAATATCTATCTTTTCTAAGTCATAATAAACGGTACGTGGTTCCATGACATTTTTAAGTGTGGTGGAGGTTTTGATGCTGCCAAAAAGTTTAAGGGGTAAAATAAGTTCTTCGACCATCTCATCTAAACGATAGGCGTTAAGGTAGTACTCCTGGGGGCTATTCATGACATTAAAGCGAATGCTATCACAGGCTTCCCAGTCATCGGTGTGCACGATAGCAACAGATATTCCGTCTAAGCGCAGTGCTTCTGCTACTTTTTCTGCTAGCGCGCGTTTACCCCCACCTTCAATACCACTAATGGCAACAATTTTGGCTTTATTTGAGCCTTTTTTTGCGTGTAAATTTCGTAATGCGGCTCTAATTTGACCGACGTTATTAAATACGTTATTCAAAAGACAATACTCCATCAATTAATGCATATACCCATGATACTTCAAGATACCTTACCCGACGAGGCGCTCGTTCGAAAACTAGCCCTACCTTGCAACAATCGACAAGTTGACTAATAATTATCCCATGTCGCGCCTTGTTCTCATGTTCGAGTGAGTGCCTGACCATACGTCTTGAAGTAACATCGGTATAAGTATTATATATTACTAATGCCAAAGGAATTAATTCAGTGATCAAGTATTACGCAGGAAAAATTATCACTAACAAGGCGTGAGTTGCAGGAGATAGTTATTCTCACTTCAAGACTCACAACGTAGGTAGGGTTAATTTTAACAACTAAGGCTGATCATCTTTTTAGTTCTTTTGGTATAAGTACCTTGTTACCTTGCTGTGCTTATTCACTCTGTCCTTTGCATGTACATTAAAAAATTACAGCTTATCGATGGTTATCTCGTCAAAGCTATAAACTTGCCCTCCAAACTCCTCTTTAAAGGCATTCGCCTGTTCTTTTTGACCAAAGCTTGCTAACATTTCTCCCATCGCGCCATGCTTGAGTGCTCCTATGACATACCATGCTGTCTTTGCATCCACAAAGTGTCCATCATTAAGTTCGTTCCACGGCATTTTACTCATGTCGTGAACAAACAGTTGCGTGACATTACGTTTGTTTTCAGGCTGTAAGTAATATGCAAACATATCACGTGTAGAGCAGAATTTATTAATTTGTTCAGAGCGCTTGTCAACCACTTCCCCTTTCGGACCGGGGTAATTAGTAATCAACATGCCACACAAATGACACTCGTCACTGCTTTCAATCGCAACAGCTTGCTTGAGCATCTGTTGCTCCGTCTGATTGTCAGTACAAGCTGCCATTAAAAAGACTACACTGATAATCAGGTAATGTTTAAGCTGGAAAAGAGATTTCATTACAAGTTCCTTATATTTATAGGGTTAAACAAAAAATAACTAAATAGATTTTTTATTAAAAATTAATTGTGCAATACAGAGTGGAATCGCTATCCAAGCAAGCATCACCATCAGTAACGTGAGTGTATTAAATTCACTGTTAATTGCAATTGCTAATACACCATTAACATCGTCTGTATGCAAAGCGGAAAGATTAATCAACCGAAATAGATCCGCAGGATTAAACATCATCGCCTGTACAAGCCCCTGCTGTGTAAATCCATTGTCAATGCCAACTAATAACCCCAGCAAAACCAAATCAAATAGCAAGACAAAAAAGAGCCACAACAACAGAGCAATACCCGCGGCTTTTGATTTTTCATTAACAACAAGGCTAATAATATAGGCGAGTGCAATAAAACTAAGCCCAAGCAATGACGAGCTAACAATAAACAACGCAAAGGCAGAAAACACTTCGATCACATTGCCATTTAGAGCAAGTAAAAATGCTGCACTACCAAAGCCGAGTAGCGTTGCTAATGAGATAATGCAACCTTGCCCAATAAAT
>JBAHZV010000069.1:0-16020 GCA_037132845.1 Psychromonas sp. | reverse complement strand
TCCCTTTTTTAACCAGTGATTAAGTTACCTAGTGATTAAGGTTGGTAGCCATTTTTAATACCTTTAGTGGTAATAGAGACGGCATCATGTGCGTGTAAACTTTCATAATGATTAACGCGTAGCCAAAAATCATCAAACTTCGTTTGTGCATGTAGCATATATTGAAGCTGCCTGGCCGCATCTTCACAGAACATTAAGTTTTGACCATTTAAGCGTGCGAACTCTTGCTCATCTTCACGCTTTACCACTGCTTGAACGGGGGTTTTTAGGGTATTCTCAATCAAATCAATAAGCTCAATTACTGGAAATGAATTATTCGTTTCATTGAGTTTTACTTTTACTTCAACAATGCTTCGCTGGCTGTGTGGTGTTGCCATAATACCTTGAGTCGAGCCTAACCATTCTAAAATTTCTTGTTTGTTAATCGTCTCTTGCTGTGCATATTGCTGAGTAAAATTATCTTGAATAAGTTGTCGTGCAAGTGCTGCTGAACATGGGCAAGTTGATGAGTAAGGTACATTAACCTGTAGTTCAAAGTTGAATTTACCCTTAATAAGTTGACCAATAATCACCACTGCGTATGCCTTCCAGCCACGTTTTTCACTGATCAATGATTTTCGACGTAGATGGTAATCAAATGAAAATTTCACAAAGGCTTGTTGGCTTAAGTCAATGTGACTTTCGATAAAGCCTGTTAACAATGTGGTCAGTGTTTGTAGAGTCAACTCTGATTCAGTTGATAACTTATCAAGCTGTAGATACAAGCGTGACATATGGATGCCTTTTGCTTGCGCATCACCAAGGTTTACAAACAATTCTGCACTGGCACTTACTTGCTGGGGTGCACTATTGTCCGTTTGTACCATCAGTGGTAATTCAATGTTACTCATTCCTACACGATCAAGTGTGCCTTCAGTTTGAGCTTGTGCGCTATTTGCTATGTCTGGCATTGCCATCAGAAAAAACTCCCTTCAACAGGCTATTAAAATTAGTAAATTTAGGCGAAGTATTATAAACGTCTTCGCCATAATTAAAAACCTCCAATTGAAAAGGATTAGCAACGATTGACTTAATTGTCTATTTATTGCTCAGTTATGTGTCGTGCAAGCACTAAAATAGGAATTTAATAAATAAAAAATGTAATACCCGCACAATTTAAAGGTAATATTAACGTCAATATGCATTTTATTGATTGAGTGAACTTATTGTGAGCATCTTTAATTTAAAAATTTGGGTACATTATTATGTATCACTATTAAAGCGTTTAGGCGCGTTTCGTTTTAGTTTGTTGCTGGCCTTGGCCATTATTTGTTCTGATGCTGTATTACAGATATTACTTGCGCACTATTTTAACGCTTCATTAGATATTGCAGATATTTGCCGCTCATTTATTTTGGGTTTTTTAATTACTCCATGGGCGGTTTATTTTTTAACTGTCGTGGTGGGGGATCTTGAAGATGCTCGTCAGCGATTAGACAATACCGTCGCCCGTTTACAAGAGATGGGCGCGAAAGAGCACCAAAAAAATCATGAGCTCAAATCAGAAATTATTGAGCGCAAAAAAAGTCAGGCATTATTAAAAGAGCAAACTATTCTTTTAAATTCTTTTTTAAATACGTCAACGGATCTGTTTTTTCATCGCGATTTAAAAGGTGTTTTCGTGAGTTGCAATAAAGCGATGAAACTCGCGACTGGACGAACTGAAGCACAGTTAATTGGTTTGACCGCTTTTGATATCTATCCTGAGGAATATGCAAGAGTGGTGGTCAGTCGTGATCAAAAAGCACTGGAAACAGAGCAGGAACAAATTCACGAACATTGGCTTCATTACCCTAATGGACAACAAGCTTTTTTTGAAGTGCGTGTTTTACCTCTTTATAACGCGCAACATGTTTGTGTCGGCGTTATTGGCTTTGGCCGTGATATTACCGATCGTAAAAGGCATCAAGAATCTTTAGAGAAAGCAAGCCGTGATAAAACCACCTTTATTTCAACTATTAGCCATGAATTGCGTACGCCACTTAATGGGATTGTTGGTTTAAGTCGTATGTTACTTGATGAAAAACTCACCGCAGAACAAATAAAACACCTTAAAACGATCCACATGAGTGCCATTACCCTCGGTAATATTTTTAACGATATTGTGGATCTTGACAAACTGGATCGTCGACGCCTAAGTTTAGCTTCTAATCACATCGATATGTTTGATTTTATGAGTGATTTAGAAAGTCTAGCGTTTATCCAAACAGAACAAAAAGGGCTGACTTTATTATTTAAACAGGATGGCAGTGTGCCACGCTATTTTTATGCTGATGAAACACGCTTGTGCCAAGTATTATGGAATTTTATCACTAATGCGGTGAAGTTCACCGAGCAAGGTAAGGTTACTATTCGTTGTTCTTGTGAGCGGAAAAATTGCCAACAAGCAGAGCTTATTTTTGAGGTTGAAGATTCGGGGGTTGGTATCCCTGCGGAGCAATTGGGAAAAATATTTGCGATGTATTATCAAGTTAAAGGCAACAATGATACGACAGGCACAGGTATCGGCCTTGCCGTCTCGCAACAAATAGTTGATGCAATGGGTGGCACTATTACGGTAAGCAGTGAGCTGGGTAAAGGGAGTTTATTTACGCTTTGTTTACCAATTAAGTGGCCAAATGTGAGTGTGCCAAAATATCTTAAAAAAGCGAAGTTACCAAGCCTCTCTATTTTATTAGTTGAAGATGTAGAATTAAATGTGGTAGTTGCAAAAGCATTATTGACTAAATTGGGGCATCAAGTTGATGTGGCTGGAAATGGCAAGCAAGCTTTACAAAAAGTGGCGGAAAATCAATATCAATTGATCTTAATGGATATTAAACTGCCCGATATGGATGGTTATCAAATAACCGCTTTATTGCGCGAAAAACATAAAGATTTACCACCGATTGTGGCATTAACAGCGAATATTTTTTCCAATAAAGATTATTTTATCACCAAAGGTATGGACAGTGGACTTGGCAAACCACTGACGGTGAGTTCATTTAATGGCATGATGGAACAATTTTTTACCACTCAACCACCACCATTAGTTGAGATAAAATTAACCAATGTAAGTGAGATAGATAATCAAGATAGTGCTTTAAACGTTTATTTTGACACTGCTATGTTGCTTGAATTATTAGAATTTTTACCTATCTCTGTGATGCTTGAGAATATTGCACTGTTTCAAAAAGTGATGCCTGATTATATGCAGATATTAGACTCCAACATGGTCGCCAAAGACCAAAAAAGAATTGTCAGTGAAGCGCATAAAATTAAAGGCGCTGCTGGATCGGTTGGTTTAAAACGCATACAACAATTAGCACAAAAAATACAATCACCAGAGTTACCTGCATGGTGGGACAATATTGATGATTGGGTTGAGTTAATGAGGAGTCATTATGAAAATGATATTGTGGAACTTAAAAAGTGGATAGTGAAGCAGTAAAATAATAGGCAGTGTTGCTATTACAATACTGCCTACAAAGCCTTAATTTGTGCTTAAGTTTGCTCCTTACTGATTAATTTCTCAAATTGCTCATTGCCTTTTAAATTTTCAAAATCTGCTTCATCGGCGGCCAGTTCTTTGAGTGCCGCGTGTCCGGCAATCGCACTGGTTAAGTCATAAATAGCTTGTTCTTCAGCGCCTAAGCAAGAGAATGCACAGGCTCGTTGGTAGAGTGCATTTTGGTTGTTATCATCAACCTCTAATACACGATTACAGATACTCAGTGCCCAGTGGAATTCACGCATTTCCATTACCGCATCGGCTTTGGAAGTCAGTGCTTCTAAATCACCGGTTCGAACTTTTAATATTTCATCATAGGCCTCAATTTTTTGATTCGGCGTTTGTGCTTTTTGCGCACGTAACCATAAATTGTGTATCTCATTAATTTTTTCAATCTCAATATGGTTATCCGCAATACGACGCGTTTTACGGCGTAAATCACTTTCTAATACTTGGAATTTTTCCTCATATCGATTTGAGATTTCTTTAATTTGTTGATTGGCTGTTTTTGTTGTATTTTCACGAATTTCGCGTAATGACTGCCAACCGATCATCGCAACTAATGAGGCGACACCCGCAATAATATAGAAAAAGTAAGTGACGGTATTCGATGCATAGCTAAGTGACCTATCCGCTACATTAAGCTCTCTTTCCGTCATTTCAATGGTAAGGTCGCGCTCTAAATTTTGAAAGTCATGGCGTAATGCTTTTAGTTCATCTAAAACATAACGCTCAATCAGTGGCTTGTCGAAAATGCCTGTATTAGCACTCTTTGTCTTATTTACTTCCGGATCTTCTGCTGCCCAAAGTGAACTCGTAGCTAAGCAGAAACTCATTAACAATATTAATTTGTGCACACTGTTTTCCTCTTGTTTTGTCACCATTATGTTGCTAGGTTAATCAATTAGATCATCTCCTAGGATAAAACAATGAGTGAAAGTAATAAAGTAGAAGATCAGTGGCTCAAAGGAATAATTCAAGAAACCTTTGCAGAGCAAAAAAAAACGCGGCGCTGGGGTATTTTATTCAAAGGACTGACCTTTATTTATTTGTTGGTTGTATTGATTCTAATTAGTTCTTCGGTAGCTGAAAGTGATTCAAAATCAGATGCAATACATACTGCAATGGTACGGGTTAATGGAGTGATTGCTGCCGATAAAGAAGCCAATGCAAACAGTATTGTGAGCGGATTACGAGCTGCCTTTAAAAATGAACACAGTAAAGCCGTGATGTTAGTGATTAACAGCCCGGGAGGGAGCCCAGTACAATCAGGTTATGTTTATGATGAAATAAAACGTCTACGTGGCTTATATCCAGCGAAAAAACTCTATGCGGTCATTGCAGAGCTTGGTGCTTCTGGCGGTTATTATATCGCCGTAGGAGCGGATGAAATATATGCAAATAAAGCTAGCCTAGTAGGTTCAATCGGGGTCACTGCATCGAGTTTTGGTTTTGTTGATTTGATGAAAAAAGTGGGAGTCACTCGTCGTCATTTCACCTCTGGTGAGCATAAAGCCTTTTTAGACCCTTTTTCACCGGAAAAAAAGGTTGAAGCTGACTTTTGGCAACAGGTATTAGATGCCACCCATCAACAATTTATCCAAGTGGTGCAAGAAGGGCGTGGTGAACGTATTAAAGATGTTGAGCAAAATGAAAAACTCTACTCTGGGCTTATTTGGAATGGTGAACAAGCATTGAAATTAGGATTAATTGATGGCCTCGGTAGTCCTGGTTTTGTCGCTCGAGACATTATTGGTGCGCCAGAGATTGTTGATTATTCATTTAAGGATTCAGTCTTAACTGAAATTATTGAAAAATTGGGACTGTCCATTGGTAGTGGTTTCGCCACTAGCTTTAGCGCGCAAGGAAGTCACCTAAGTTTTAATTAATCACTGTAACCTGTTATAAAATATAACAGGTTAGCTAGGGCTCATTGAGAGAAATGGGTATTTTCACCACCACCAAAACGGTAGATGATTGCACTGCCAAATTGATTTTCATTCATCTTAGTACGGGTGCTGTAATAACTACGCCAGTCCGTTTGAATTGCCCAGTTATTCGTGATTTTATAATGTAAACCAAGGCCTGCGTTTACTTGGAAACGTTTTGTACTGCTGTCTTCATCACGCATCATTTCACCAAAACCTGCGCTAATAAACGGGCGTAAATCTGCATCACTGTTAAAATAATATTGGCTGTCTAGACCATAATTTTCATAAACAAAATTCTCACCTGTATTGGCACTTTCAATGGTTGCACGTGTATAGTTTAAGCGGGTAGAGAAACGAGGTGAAAAGTAGAGGCCCAGTGAAACTTGATAGCCGTAAGTGCTTTTTGTTGATCTTTCTTGGTCTAAATTTATCCATGCACCACCGACAGAAATACCAACAATACCGGAATTAATGGGATCCTCTGTATGCGTTTGGTAACGTGAACGTGATACGCGTTTACCACTGATCCCAGGTAATGCGGTGCTATCATCATGACCAAATATATAACTTACTTTTAAGCCTATTTGCTTTTCAGTTTCCGAACGATAGGGAAGGGCTACTTCATTAAAAGTAAAATAGCCCGTTCCCGCTTTAATAATATCTTTACCTACAAGCGCGTTAAAATTTCGCCCCAGTGAATCAATGGGATCTAATAAAAATAATGCCGTGTTACCTAAATATTGAGACCCTAAAACGGTGCCTCCATTAAGCCAAATATCTTGCTCGGTGGTATACGCCCATTCACCGTATGCCCAACCTAATACTGGGGTAACAATGAGATCCTGTATTGAAGGTATTTCAGCAAAAGATTCAACACCATATTCCCAGAAAAAAGTCGACATCATCGCTGAATAGATAAATGCATCCCATTGGCGATAGCCTGATTTGCGCGCAGTTTGATAATAAACACCACCAAAGTAAGGGTGCATTACATAATTTAAAACACCATCATCCCTATCCCAAACAGGGCCAGATTTTACATTCTCAACCCATTTTTCACCTAGGCGCAAGTCATTTTTTTCCCAATGAGTGACTGATTCTGGCATCACTGCGAGTACGCCCAACACACCGAGCCCTAAGCCAAAAATAGAATAGGTTTGGGACAGTAGACGCTCAGAGTCTTCACCATTTTGAGAACTAAAAAGTGAAATTTGATAAGGGTTATTATAAAAGTTGGGATCTATGTCTTTCTCTTCCCAAGAAGAGTTAGTCGCTTTGTTTGCGTACATTTGAATATTTTTTTCATTTTGGATAGTTGGATATGCAGCATTTTCAGAAAAAAGCGAGGATGAAAAAGATAACATTATAATTAATATCATCTTTTTGTACAGGTTTGAAGCCACGTCTACACCAATGTAATTTTATTTCAATAATTTAGTGAGTAAATTTACAGCAAAAGTTGAACTAGCGCAAAGGTATAATGATCTATTTTTTACTCTGCATCTGCTGGAAATTTTACCCCTATTAAGTTTCTTATTTCAGTGATCACACTTGCTGTTATTTTAGTTCTTTGCATGGTTTTTTGATCTATCTTTTGCGCTCTTATTTGCTGGGCAAAAAATGCCACTTCATAAACCATACTATTGTGGTGTTGGACAGTACTTAGATCGCTAAGTTGTGGTGTGAACAAACTAACTTGTTCACACTGTGCCACATGCTTTATAAGCAAGGATCCCTTTTCACCTTGAATTTCATTACTCAGTTGCGAGTTACTTATTTTGGAGTGATCAATCGTGACCGAAAAATCATTATAATTCAGTATTACCGTACCACAGCCATCTACACCCGAAGCAAGTAAATAAGCACTCGCTTGAGTTTTTTTAGGCTTTCCAAACAATGCCACGCAAAATGCCACACAATAATAACCAATGTCCATGATGGAGCCGCTAGAAAACTGTGGATTAAAGGTATTTGGGTTTTTCCCTGCGAGATATAAAGGGTAACGTGAAGAGTACTGACAAAAATGAATGTTTGCTTTGCGTAACGGACCTATTTTATGGAGGTTATCTTTAATCTGTTTAAAGTTTGGTAAGTGTGCCGTTATATATGCTTCAAAAAGAATAACATTGTTAGCAATGGCCGTTTGAAAAAGTAGTTCAACTTGTTTTGCATTGGAAGCGAGGGGTTTTTCACAAATGACGTGTTTCCCTGCTTTAAGCATTTGCATCGACTGCTCAAAATGTAAGGAATTAGGGCTTGCGATATAAATGGCCTGTACATTATTATCTTGGGCCAGTGTCTGTAAATTGTCATAACAAGTTTTTACTGCAAACTTATCAGCAAAAATCTGTGCGCTTTGTAACGTGCGCGAGTAAACTGCTGTTAATGAAAGTTCATTTTGAATGGCACTGGCCTCAACAAATCTTTCGCTGATCCAGTTACTACCAATGACTGCAAAATTGATCATGTTAAACCCTTGTCTTGATTTATAATAACAATAAGAACTTGTGAACCCCTCTCAAATACCATTAAAAATAGTGGCGTTGTAGAGTTCGACTTTCATGATAATTTATGATCACATTATGTCACCACAAAACAATTTAAATTCTCATGAAATACATCGAAATAATACAGAATGAAGTATCCATTGCCTACCTAGAAATGCATAAAACTAGATAGATTTAAATCCTATTAGTGCAACGCAGATATCCCCTATTTTAACAAGTAGGAATGAGCTTACTTATAGGTCGGCTGGATTGACATACCCCTAGCGATTAACCCAAGTGAATTAATCGACAATGATTACTTCAACCCCCGTGCTACGAAGTTCTTTTAGATATTTGGGGGGGATTCCTGAATCAGATATCAATATATCAATATCACCAAAGCCACGTATCATATGGCAGCTATGTTTATTAAATTTACTCGAATCTGCTAAAGCAATTACTTCAGCAGAAATATCACATAATAACCGATTTAAACTGGCTTCTTGTTCGTTATGAGTGGTAATGCCAGATCTTAAATCAAAGCCATCAACGCCTAGAAATATTTTTTTAAAACTGTAATTTTTTAGACTTTTCTCTGCTTGTGGGCCGCTAAATGAAAGAGCTCCTTTTCTTAATTTTCCACCTGGCATTAGTACCTCAACGCCACTAATTGAAGATAAATCGACAGCAATATCTAAACCATTTGTCATAACGGTAAGATTTTCAATGTGTTTGATGAAAGGGATTATTGCTTTGGTTGTCGTACCGGAGTCAATAATTATTGAATCGTATTCATGAATAAGGCTTGCTGCAACTTTCCCTATTTTTCTTTTGTTCTCACAATTAAGTGTTTGTTTTTCTTTAATATTAAGTTCAGTCACTAAGCCTACATTGGGCATCGCTGCACCATGAGAACGGATAATATGACCATTATTTTCTAGAAGCCTAAGATCGCTTCGTATGGTTACATACGAAACATTGAACATATCCGATAGTTCATTAACAGATTTTTTCCCATCCCTTTGAATTGTTTCGTATATTTCCAAACGTCTTTCAATTGCATTTTTCATTTCTCACTACTACCTTTTTTATACAATTCACTTACCTTTTTATTTGACTTTAATTTTAAATGCTACTTATGCTTTCGCTTGCTTCCGTATTCTTTCGTAATTTTGTATGTTACCTACAAAGGAAATAAGATACAAGAATATACATAAATTATCGTTGACTTAATATTTACTAATAATAAATGTTTTTAGCCCTTTAAATTTTTGCAACGACATTATCCACTTTTGTTTGAGTGTAAAGATGATGAATTTGTAACGCGTGTATTGAGTGAAAAATAAATAAGACGTTGTGGGCTACCAAGTAAAGTTGTTATTTGTAAAAGTAAGGCACACATTTCAGCCTTGCAGATTTGCAGATTTGCGGATTTATAGATTTACACTTTGATACGGCTAATTTTCCCTGAGTAATAATTAACCCTTTCTGAGCTCGGACAATAAGCGTAATGGGCTAAGTGCAATTTTCCCATTAATGCCTCAGACAATGCCTCACACAATTAGTTTTATTCATGAGTTATTAATAAATGATAGGAAGATCCCATTTTTATAGTTTTTATTATTAATTTCTATCCTTTAACTAGAAAAAGAAAGTAAATGAAACTAATATTTTATTATCGAAGTTATTCGAAAGCAAATGAAAGTTTCGAGTGTGATTTTAATACATTATATAGAGTCGTCTTATTAAGAGACTTAAGTTTGAATACTGTGGCTCTGACCGTTATTTGCTAGCTAAATTTTCATTTAAATTGCATTTAAAAAGAGATTAAATTATGAAAATGATGTTAGACCTAATTTATGAACATAAAATGGGCCATCGTGTTGGTATTTACGCGACCTGCTCTGCTCATCCTTTGGTGATTGAAGCTGCGTTGTTACAGGGGAAAAAAGATAATTCAATCGTTTTAATTGAAGCAACATCTAATCAGGTTAATCAATATGGGGGGTATACGGGGATGCTACCCGCTGATTATATTGCATTGGTTTATCGTATTGCAGAAAAAATAGGATTTAAAAAAAATAAAATTCTACTGGGTGGTGACCATCTCGGCCCTAACTGTTGGCAAAAATTACCTGCTCAAGAAGCCATGGAAAAATCAAAAGTATTGATTGAAAGTTATATCAATGCTGGATTTAGAAAAATTCACCTTGATTGTTCAATGTCATGCGCGGGTGATCCTGTGCCATTAAATGATGAAATAATCGCTGAACGAGCGGCTATATTATGCCAAGTATCCGAAAATGCGTGGAAAGCAGTTGGTGGAGAAGCGCCCATTTATATTGTTGGCACGGAGGTGCCGGTACCGGGTGGAGCGCAAGAATCACTTTCCGATGAATTAACCTTAACCACAGTGTCTGATGCTAGAAACACTTTGGTAATACACAATGCGGCTTTTAAAGCATTAAACCTTGATCAAGCATGGTCAAGAGTTGTTGGATTGGTTGTACAGCCTGGTGTTGAGTTTGATCACCATAAAGTCATCCATTACAACAGTAATAAAGCAGAACAATTGAGTCAATTTATTGAGTCACAGCCGGCTATTGTTTACGAAGCACACTCTACCGATTACCAAACAGAGGATGCTTACAAAAAATTAGTTAACGATCATTTTGCCATTTTAAAAGTTGGTCCGGCGCTAACTTTTGCATTACGTGAAGCGGTATTTGGCTTGGATGCGATTGAACGTATATGGATGGGTGAAAATAAAGCTTCACAAGTGCGTGCAATATTGAACCAAGTGATGACAGAAAGCCCCAATTATTGGACAGGCTATTACGCAGAAGGAGAACATTTACTTTTAGACCAAGAATTCAGCTTTAGTGATCGTTCTCGTTATTACTGGCCAAATGCTAACGTTGAAGATGCAATGCAAAAAATGACTTCAAATTTAACAAGGAGTCCTGCTCCTCTTACCTTAATCAGTCAGTATCTCCCAATACAATATAAAGCGATTTGTAATGGAGAAATTGAGAATACGCCACATGCCATTATTCTGCACAAGATAATGGAAGTCAGCCATGTTTACAACGCTGCGTGCGGGCATTAAAAAATAACACTGCATTTTTATAAAGAGAAGTGATCTCGAGGAGGTAGACATATATGCCAAATATTGTTTTAAGTCGTATAGATGAACGTTTGGTTCATGGGCAAGTCGGTATTCAATGGGTTGGTTTTGCTGATGCAAATATAGTTGTCGTGGTTGATGACGCCGTTGCTAACGATCAAACACAGCAAGATTTAATGGAAATGGTTTTAGCGGAGGGTATTGCTATCCGTTTTTGGTCAGTCCAAAAAACCATTGATAATATTCATCGTGCTTCAGATAAACAGCGCATTTTGTTGGTGTGCAAAAAACCAGCAACGTATGTAAAACTTATTGAAGGAGGTGTAGAAATAAATGAAATAAATGTCGGCAATATGCATTTTGTCGAAGGTAAAAAACAAATTACTAAAACCGTATCGGTGGATTCTGAGGATATAGCCGCTTTTGAAACGTTGAAAAAACTGAGTGTTAAAACAATAATTCAAGGGGTTCCAACAGAAACTGCTACTAATATTTTCGAGATTCTAAACAAAGGAAATTAATATGGAAATTACACTTCTACAAGCACTGGGACTGGGGATACTTGCTTTTTTTGCAGGGTTAGATCTGTTTAACGGATTAACTCACTTTCACCGGCCCGTGATTTTAGGTCCGCTTGTTGGACTTATTTTAGGTGATTTACACACCGGTATTATTACTGGTGGTGCACTTGAGCTGGTGTGGATGGGACTTGCTCCATTAGCAGGAGCTCAACCACCCAATGTCATTATTGGTACCATTGTGGGTACATCTTTTGCTATTGCTACAGGTGTGGATGCAGCGCAGGCTGTTGCCGTTGCTGTGCCCTTTGCTGTTGCAGTACAAATGGGGATCACTTTCTTATTCTCTGCAATGTCAGCGGTAATGTCAAAATGTGATGTGTATGCTAAAAATGCAGACACAAAAGGTATTGAAAGAGTTAATTATTTAGCACTGCTCGTACTAGGAACATTTTACTTTTTATGGGCATTTTTGCCGGTTTACTTCGGTGCAGATCATGCCAAAGGTTTTGTGGAAATGTTACCTGCAGATCTTATGTCTGGGCTTGGTATTGCGGGAGGAATGATGCCTGCAATTGGCTTTGCAGTATTAATGAAAATCATGCTGAAAAATGTTTACATTCCATATTTTATTCTTGGTTTTATCGCTGCCGCATGGTTAGAAATGCCTGTACTTGCAATCGCTTTAGGTGGTCTCGCAATTGCTTTAATCGATTTTATGAAAAAGCCAGAAGTAGCAGAAAATGTACAAGTTAAAAAGGAGTTTGAAGATGGAATCTAATATCAAAAATACTCATAGTGATGACAATATTTCTAAAGATCAAGATAATTCAACCATTTACGAAGATCAAAGTGTCGGAGTGGAATTAACCAGAAAAGACATTAATGCAATGGCTTGGAGATCATTACTTTTACAAGCATCATTTAACTATGAACGCATGCAAGCGGGTGGATGGTTATATGGTTTATTGCCTGCACTGAAAAAAATTCACACCAATAAATCTGATCTTTCTAAATCGATGGTTGGTCATATGGGATTAGTCAATACGCATCCATTTTTAGTGACTTTCGTGATGGGAATTATTCTTGCAATGGAACGCTCCAAGCAAGACGTGACCAGCATTACCAATACTAAAATTGCGGTTGCAGCACCATTAGGTGGTATTGGTGACGCTATGTTTTGGCTAACACTGTTACCTATTTGTGGCGGTATTGGTGCGAGTATGGCCCTAGAAGGCTCAATCATGGGTGCCGTATTTTTCCTTGTTTTATTTAATGTGGTGCATTTTGGTTTGCGTTTTGGGTTGGCACATTTCGCTTACCGAATGGGTGTTAATGCCATTCCTTTGATTAAGGCTAATACAAAAAAAGTGGCACATGCCGCCTCTATTGTCGGTCTAACGGTCATTGGTGCGTTAGTTGCTACGTATGTTCGTCTAACCACTACCGCTGAAATTACAGCGGGACAAGCTGTAGTTAAAATACAAGCGGATGTTATTGATAAGTTAATGCCTGCTTTTTTTCCCTTAATTTATACTTTACTGATGTATGCATTAGTGAAAAAAGGTTGGAGCCCACTAAAACTTATTTCTCTTACGATGGTATTTGGTGTTGCGGGTAAATTCGCAGGCATCCTTTAACCCTTCCTTAAACGGCTTAAAAATATATAGATATGCCATCGTTGGCATATCTATATGGATAACAACACATGATTGGAATAATTGTTACAGGTCACGGTTTGTTTGCTTCCGGTATTGAAAAAGCAGTAGAACGAATTATTGGTGAACAAGCTCAAGTTGCTTATGTGGATTTCCCCATTGAAATTAATACAGACATGTTAAACCAGCAGATGCTTGAAGCAATCAAAGCAGTAAACGATGGTAGTGGTATTTTATTTTTTACCGATTTATTAGGAGGGACTCCATTTAGAACCGCTGCCTTAATCGCTCAAGAGCAAACTGGTATCGAAGTTTTAACAGGTACTAACCTACAGATGACTTTAGAAATTATGCTTGAGAGAGATTGTGAAAATACGACCTTGGAAGGCTTTAGAGAAATGGCGTTAGCATGCGGTCATCGAGGGTTAACTAGCCTTTATGATCAACAGAAAATTAAAAGTAAAAAGGTAGTTGAAGATGGAATTTGATTCATCTTGTCAGCACCTTAGATTTAAAAGAGTGTTGACTGAAAGTGGCTGGTTGAGCGATGCAGTTATCACTATTCGCGAGGGTCTATTTGCAGATATTCAACCGTACGATGTCACTTCAACAGTATTTAATTGGGATCAAATTGAATATTTTGATGCAGATTTAATGCCTGGGTTAATTGATACGCATATTCACGGAGCGATGGGATGTGATGTGATGGATGCAACCCATCACTCTCTCAATAATATCTCTCTTTATTTGGCAAAATTTGGCATTGTTGGATTTTTAGCCACCACAGTGACGTCTACAATTCCTAAAATTGAAGCTGCTTTGCGACAAATAGCCAACAGTAAAAAGCAAGGCGTTGATGGTGCAGAATTACTGGGTGGTTACTTAGAAGGTCCTTATTTTACAGAGATTCATAGAGGAGCACATCCCAATAATTTATTACGTGATATTGATTTAAATGAAATTAAACAGTTTATTGATATTGCTGATAGTAGTTTAAAAGTCATTGCTTTAGCCCCAGAAAAACCGGGGGCTATTAGCGCCATTAAATATCTAAAAGATCATCACATAAATACCATGATTGCGCATACCAATGCAGGATATGAGCAAACAACCTTAGCATTGGATGCGGGTGCAAAGGGGATTGTGCATTGCTATAACGGCATGAAAGGCATTCATCATCGCGATACTGGGACGGTGGGTGCCGGATTGACGCACCCTAGTGCATTTATAGAAATAATAAATGATGGGCACCATGTACACGCATCAGCCATTGATATTGCTTACCGTTGTTGCCAAAACCGTCTGTTACTTATTTCAGATAGCATGCGAGCCGCAGGTATGCCTAACGGAAAATATGAGTTGGGTGAATACCTTATTACAATGCAAGATGGTGTTGTTCGCACTGATGAAGGCAGTCTTGCCGGTAGTACATTATGCTTACTCGATGCCGTTTACCGCACAGAAAAAGATCTCAAAATACCCTTGGAAAGAGCATGGGAATTAGCTTCATTAAGTCCAGCTAAAGTACTTAATATAGACAACCAACTCGGTAGCATTGCTATTGGCAAGAAAGCTTCCATCGTTGCTATTAATTCTCAAGGTGTGGTTTTACATACATGGGTTTCCGGTGAACTTGTGTATTCAAAAGAATAGGAAAAAATTATGTTTTTAAATATTAAATCAGAAGTTTTACGAGAATTAGGTGCATTTAATACGGCAAAAGAAATTTGTCATCAACCGCAAACAACATTAAAAGTATTAAATTTAATGCAAGAAGACAAAATTAATCTACATGAGTTTATAGGTAATTTCTTAGCAAAGCCAAATGCACGTGTTATTTTGACGGGGGCTGGAACATCGGCTTTTGCTGGCACGAGTATTGTTGACTACTTAAAAAATGAAACCCAAGCTCGCATTGAAGCAATTGCAACGACGGATCTGGTTTCGAATCCACATCTTTATTTTGAGCGAGAAACACCAACATTATTGGTTTCTTTTGCGCGGTCTGGTAATTCACCTGAAAGCGTAGAAGCTACGCGTCTTGCCGATGCTTTAGTTGATGATGCTTACCACTTAGCGGTTACTTGTAATAAACAAGGACAATTATATAAAGCGTCACTTCAAGATGATAATTATCGTGTTATTTTGAATCCTGATGAAACAAACGATATTGGCTTTGCGATGACGTCTAGTTTTACATCGATGATAATTGCAACATTATTGGCTTTTGATTTTAATAATAAAATTGGAAATAATGTCACACAAATCGCAACCGTAATGCAGTCAGCAATCACTGATTTTAACCGCTCTATTAAACAACTTGCAGATAAAAAACATAGCCGTGTTATTTATCTGGGTAGCGGTAACATCAAGTCATTAGCCGAAGAATGCTCATTGAAGTTATTGGAGTTAACAAGTGGTGGAGTGTCAACCATGTTTGATTCTCCTTTGGGCTTTAGGCACGGTCCGAAGAGTTTTATTAATAATGATACGTTAGTGGTCATTATGGTTTCCAATGATTCGCATACTCAACAGTATGATATCGACTTAATCAATGAACTCCGCAAAGATAATATTGCGAAAGATATTGTCACCATCAGCTCGACTAAAGTAGATTTGAATGGACCATTTGATTTTAAATTTAGTGGCGCAGATCACTTAAATGACACTGAGCTTCTTTTACCCTTTATTACTTGGGCACAAATATTTTCTGTGCATTCATCGCTTGCACATGAAATTTTGACTGATACACCTTGTGTATCAGGTACTGT
>JBAHZV010000017.1:0-12188 GCA_037132845.1 Psychromonas sp. | reverse complement strand
GTTGAATCCACTGGTTTATTATTAATATGGAACTCATAATGTAAATGTGGTCCGGTCGAGCGCCCTGTATTTCCTGTCTTACCGATTAAAGCGCCCATTTTTAGGCGTTGCCCTTTATGCACATAAATTTTACTTAAGTGCAAGTAACGAGTGGTATATTTTCTACTGTGCTTAATGACAATATAATTCCCAGCCGCAGGGTGATAGCCTGCTCGTTGCACCACACCATCCCCTATTGAATAGACTTTTGTTCCTATTCCAACCGCATAATCAGTGCCGTTATGCGGGCGCACTCTTTTGGTCACTGGATGCAAGCGTCGTGGGTTAAATCGAGAACTAATGCGAGGATGACCATTGACTGGTGAACTGCGATAAGCTTTACCTAAACCTTTACCTAAAGTATCATAATATCGACCATCTTCACTTAAAAAGGCACTATAAACTTGTCGGCTTGTTTTAATTAATACCGCCAACACTTCACTATCAAAAGTATACTGACCATCTATATATTGTTTTGAAACTAAAACATGAAAAGTATCACCAACACGTAATTGACGATTAAAATCAAACTTCTCTTCCAGTGCATTGGATATTTGCTGAATTTGCCCCACTGAAAGCCCTGTTTTTGTAGCATCAATGGAAAAACTGCCAGTGACACGGCCTTGGTAATAGCTATTTACCCACTCACCTTTTTCAGTTTGCAAGAATGAAATATAGTCTCCATCTTTTAAAACAAAAGACAGTGAATGAGCAAGATCAATTTTTATTTTTAAGGCTAACAGTTGATTATCAGCATCCACTAATAATTTTATTTCTTGTCCGGGTAACAAGTTTCCTAAACGTAAATGCGCTTTATCCGCTTCCTGTAATTCATGTAACACCGCAGCTGAAAGCCCTTCCTTGTAAAACAGGTTACTTAAAGAGTCCCCTTCTTTAATTACCCACTGTATCTCGCGTGTGCCAGTAAAATCTATTTGCGAGTCACCATAGGACTCGCGCTCTTCTTTAATGGGCTTATAACCATCTTTAATAAGTTCGCTTACTGGTAGCGCCAGTTTACGTTTAATATTTTCTTTTTCGACCGACTGGCTAGGTAAAAAAGAGACGATTAACAGGCACACAAACAAAATAATGAGAGCAAAAAAATGTTGGCGAGGAAGGTTGTTTATAAAAGAGATAAAAGTGCTTGTTAACACTTTAATACGGTTCAAAAAATACATAATAAAACTCGAGCGGTCGAAAAGGATTTAAGGGCGAAGGTGCAGTATATACCGATGAGACTTACAGATGCAAAGGCACTTTTAGTGGTGTCATTATTTAGCCTGCTTCAAAATGCATTAAATGGCTAAAATGAGGGTTAATAATAAGGTAGCTTTCATCATAAAAAAAGGTAATATAGACGTCTAGATGTAAAAACATCCATAAAACACTATTAGCAGGAGCGCACATGTCACGTGACTTATTTACCTCAGAATCTGTTTCTGAAGGCCATCCAGATAAAATCGCAGATCAAATATCTGATGCGGTGCTGGATGCAATTTTAAAACAAGATAAAAAAGCACGTGTTGCTTGTGAAACCTATGTAAAAACCGGCATGGTCATGGTCGGTGGTGAAATCACGACCAATGCTTGGGTTGATATCGAAGAGATCACACGAAAAACAATACGCAATATTGGTTACACAAGTTCAGAAATGGGCTTTGATGCCGATTCTTGTGCTGTGCTTAATGTCGTGGGCAAACAATCTCCCGACATTAACCAAGGTGTTGATCGAGAGGATCCTCGTGAGCAAGGCGCTGGCGACCAAGGTTTAATGTTTGGTTACGCAAGCAATGAAACGGATACTTTTATGCCTGCGCCTATTACTTACGCACATAAACTGGTAAAAAAACAAGCTGAAGTACGTAAAAGTGGCAAGCTAGACTGGTTACGCCCTGATGCAAAAAGCCAAGTCACATTTGCCTACGAAAAAGGCGTGATTGTCGGTATTGACGCAGTGGTGCTCTCAACGCAACACTCTGAAGGTATTCAACAAAAAGAGCTCGTTGAAGCGGTCATGGAAGAAATAATTAAACCAGTCTTACCTGAACATTTACTTTCAGAACGTACTAAGTTCTTTATTAATCCAACGGGTCGTTTTGTTATTGGTGGCCCGGTCGGTGATTGTGGTTTAACGGGTCGTAAAATTATTGTTGATACCTACGGTGGCACAGCACGCCATGGTGGTGGTGCTTTCTCGGGTAAAGATCCATCAAAAGTTGACCGTAGTGCGGCTTATGCTGCACGTTATGTCGCTAAAAACATTGTCGCGGCAGGTCTTGCGGATCGGTGTGAAATTCAAATTTCATACGCCATTGGTGTCGCAGAACCAACCTCGATCAGTGTGGAAACATTTGGCACTGAAAAAGTAACTAAATCACTGATTATTGACCTTATCCGTAAGCACTTTGATCTTCGTCCATATGGCCTGATCGAAATGTTAGATTTAATTCAACCTATCTACCAATCTACAGCGGCCTACGGTCACTTTGGTCGTGAAGAGTTCCCTTGGGAATCACTCAATAAAGTTGAAGATCTAAAGTCTGATGCATTCTAAGGATAAACTGATAGAGCATTTTGTTGAACGACAAACAAGTGAGTTTGCTCTGTTGTTTATATTAGAAAATAATAATGCTGACTGAAGAAGATAAAAAAGCACTTACCTTTCAAGGTGAAAATTTATTCATCGAAGCTGAGTGCTTTTTTGAGCGTGCCTTCAAGCGCCCTGATTATTTGTTTAATCAACGTGGCAAGGCGGCAGGTACTGCACATTTGCAGCGTAATTTAATAAAAATAAATCCCACGCTATTTATCAAAAATAAAGACGTCTTTTTTAAACAAGTGATGCCACACGAAGTCGCGCATTTGCTCGCCTTTCAGTTATACGGGAGAGTCCGTCCACATGGTAAAGAATGGCAATATGTTATGGAACATGTCTTTAAATGCCCAGCAGAAACGACCCATCAACTTGATATCACAGCAGTACTTGGTAAGCAGTTTAATTACCGCTGCGCATGCACAACACATCAACTAACCATTAGACGCCATAATAAAGTGCTCAAAGGTAATAACTACCTCTGTAAGCATTGCCAATCGGTGCTACATTATGATGCGCTTCCAAATTCTTAATGCCTATGGGTATTATTGGCGCTTAAAATTATCTAATATTATGCCGGTTGCCATTGCGACATTTAACGACTCTGCTTGACCAAAATTAGGAATGGTTATTTTATCACTGATAAATTTTTCAACTTCTGCTGAAATGCCATGTGATTCGCTCCCCATCACAATAAAAGCACTGTGCGCTAAGTTTGCCTGATGAATATTTTCCCCCGCTAAAAAAGCACCATAAACAGGTTTATTTTGTACACTCAAATAAACACTTAAATCGGTATGGGTGACATTAATACGTGCAAATGATCCCATTGTCGCGGCGATCACTTTCGGATTATAGAAATCAGCACAATCAGGGCTACAAATGACATTTTGGATGCCGTACCAATCTGCAACGCGTAAAATGGTGCCTAAATTTCCAGGGTCACCCACCTTATCTAATAATAAAATCAATTCATTTTCAGCTATCTCAGGCAACACCGATTGCTTACACTCTACAATTGCTAATACACTGTTATTAGAAAGAAGTGTCCCTGCTTTTTTTAGCTCATCTTCACTGGCTTCAACGGTTAATGAGATTAAATGATGCTGATTTAATAAAGCGCCATGATTATTAATATAACTCGCAGTGGCAAAAAGCTGTTTTATTACAAAGGAAGAGTTAAATAGCTCCGCTACATTTTTCTCGCCTTGTACTAAAAACAGGCCATTTTTTTTGCGTTGCTTTTTTAACTCAAGCGCGTTAATAAGCTTGAGCTGATTTTTTGAAATCATTGTTTTTCCTGAATTAAAAGTGCTCATTTATTATAAATAACAACACATAATAACAGCATCTTCACGGCCATTTTCTAATGGATAATAATTTCTGCGAATATCTACTTCAACAAAGCCCATTTTCTGATAAAGATGAATGGCGCTGTGATTGGAGTCTCGTACCTCTAACCAGATCTCTTGTTGATTATTTTGACGCGCATAGTCGAGTAAAAACGTTAATAGGTATAAACCTGCGCCTTGCCCCTGCCATTTTGAAGAAATAGCAATATTCATCAAAGTCACTTCACCCGCGACGGCACTGGCTACAAAATAGCCAATAACAGCATCATTAAGCAATAAACAATGATTAAAATAACGATGCCCAAAATTACTTAAAAACAATTTTTCAGACCAAGGGTGAGAATGCACTTCGCTTTCTATGTTTGTTACCGATTTTATATCCATTAAACTCATTGGCACGACTTGAAGCTGTTTATGACAAAGCACAAAATTGCTCCCAGAGTTGTTTTTTTGCTTGTGGTTGCTGAGCAAGCGTGGCGATCCCAGGGGAGGTTAACAATGCATGACCATCAGGCTGATTGATGGTGCCCAGCGTTGACCAAATTATTTGCGGTAAAACGCCCTGCTGATTTTCAAATTGCTCTAGCGAACAGCAACAAACATCCGTTTTTTTAAGCTTAAAAGCCTTTAAAATTTCACTTGTTAAAGGCAGTTCAAACTCCCCTGTCGTACAAACGAATAATAGTTGATAGCCACTCAAGTCAAGTATTGGAAAACCGCTTCCCTGAATGAATAAAGCAGGTTTACGTACTTGCCAGCGGGCGATCCCCATCTCTTGTAGGTAAAGTGCTTTTTGGTGCAACATAATAGACTCAGCATTAAATTTTAAGGTGCCTATAATAGCATTCTTGAATAAAAAAGAGTCTAAAAAAATTATGACTAATCCGTGCCTGAAGTAATATTGATCGCACCGATAGCCGTTACCAATCAAGATGCTTTACTCCGTCGCTAACTCGGGTACCTAAACAAGACGCAATATGATAACGGCTATATACCTGAATATTAATTGTTTATTAAAAAGAAGTCTAAACCCTGTATCATGAGCATTAATAGAGACCTCTTTACTACAAAAACGACTACAAAAATTAAAGGACGATTATGATTTCTAAATGGGCAGAACGATTTATTCAAATGGCAGAGTTAGTTGCGTCATGGAGTAAAGACCCTTCAACACAAGTTGGCGCGGTGATCACCGAACATAACCGCATTGTATCGTTAGGTTTTAATGGCTACCCTACGGGCATCTCCGACAGTGCAAGCACAGATAGTAGAGAGCTAAAGTTGCTGAAAACATTGCATGCAGAAGAAAATGCAATTCTTTATGCAAAACGTGACTTAACAGGCTGTGAAATTTGGGTCACTCATTTCCCATGCCCTAACTGTGCGGCTAAAATAATTCAAACAGGCATCAGAGCCGTTCACTGCCCTGAGCAGAGTGAAGATTTTTTATCGCGTTGGGGCGAAAAAATCGCACTCAGTGAAACAATGTTTAACCAAGCCGGTGTCACGGTACAATGGCTCCCACGAGAAGAGGATTAGTGATGGCTAACTTGCTGTACTGCTCATGATAAAACGTGTTGGTAAGGTAAGCAATTATAAAAATAGGGAAAAAGTAATGGCATTACAAACGCTCAAAGAGCTTGAAGATGCGATTGGAGGAAGACCTGCATTAACAAATAGAAAACAGCGACTAAGTTTTTATTTAAATGATAAAGAAGCACTAATATTAAAAGCTTACGCGCTTGAAAATAATATATCGGTGAGTAGAGTAATCAGTGATCTATTAAGACCACTACTCAGTAAAACCTAATATGATAAAATACCAAGATAACCTATTGATGGTTATCTTGGTTTATAGTTTATCTCGCTGTTGCTGATTTACTGTCAATACTAATAACAAACTGTTGCTAAAAGATTAATTTTGCAAATCACTTTTGAGCCATAAAGAGCCCTTAGTACAGGCTCTAAACGAGCAACCAAACTCACCGAATTACTACGAGTCATTGAATACGTTTTATTAAGAAAACAAATCGTTTTTAATAAAGTGATATACAAATTGAGCACTGGTGTAACAAGCATACTCCTGCCAGTTATCGTTTTTTTCAGGATCGGCATAATCACAAACTGATTTTATTATAATAGCTTTTGTCTGCGTCGACGAAATACTTGTAGCAGCCATAACTCCATAGGCTTCCATCTCTATGCCTATAGTTTCTCTGTGCTGAGAGGTAATACTTATAGCTGTTTGGGGATCTTCTAATACAACAGCTCCTGAAGCAATTGGTCCTAATTTAATAGATAGCTCTTTCTGAGAATTACCCTGCCAGCCTTTTCTTATCTCATCCACATATAGATCATTATCTCTAATTTTTTGAATCTTACTTCTTATATTCATAGGTAAGTTTTCTTGGTGGGGTGCTGCCTGAAAAAGAGGCAAGCCATTTTCTTCTGTTAATTTTCCATTCCCCCAATCCCAGCACGGATCAGCAACCAATATATCCCCTAAATTTACTTTCTTTCTCACCCCGGCTGCAATACCAGCCATTATCATGTATTTAGGATTAAATTTTACGCACATCTTGGAGGTCAAAGCGGCAGCTGCAGAAAGTCCCATTCGAGGGCTATGTGAGATAACAATAGATTTTTTTCCAGTAGATGTTGTAATTTCCCCTTTATGATATGTAGAGGGGTCTTCCTCTAAGACAAACTCGACCCAAGTTACTGGAAGGTTTAAAATGGCCTTTAATTCATTATGGCTCATAGCAGTAATGATACCAACATCGAATTTCAATACTTCTTCAGTTTGTTTTTCTAAATATTCACATGTTGATATAATTGTTTGAAGCCAAATATCATCTCCAATTGTTGTCTTTAACAAATGATGACCTTTAGAAATAAACAATTGCTCAAACTCACTTTTCGTAGAGTCATGACTAGTTAGACCAATTATGCGCTTTGGTTGGAAGCAACTGGGATAAATACCTATCCAGTTTAAAAGCTCAATACCACCCTGAGCATTTATTGGGTCACCAAGCTCATTCGGTATTTGAATATCTAATAATAATAGATCATATTGTTTTTCAACCATTTTAATCTTGGCATCTTGGCTTGAGAGAACACAATCCAACTTTATATTTTCTCGTTTTATAATCGATTGTAATTGCTGTATTTTTTCATAATTGTCATCGACAATTAATATGTTTAAATTAGCCAATTTTAACTACCTACCTTCATTATTATTTCTTTTAGTTCGGATTTCCATTCATCCATCGCTGAATTATAATAGATTGCACCTAAGTAAAAATCGGGGTGTTTATCCAATAACTCTTGATCTAATAGAGGAAGTGATATCTTATTCATGCCTTTCCCAAATGATCCAAACTGAGAAACAACGATTACGGGTATTTTTATACCCCTAAGATACATGTGTTCCAAGAATTTTTTTCCTGCAAAGCTTTCATGCCCTCCACCTTCAGGGTCTTCACTCGTTACATCATCAATAGACATGCTCATGTCTAGAATTATTAGCGATAAATCAGAACGGAATAAAATTTCTCTTAAACCAGAATTGATCGATTCTTTTTCTGTTACAGATATATCCAGCTTAAGAGATTCAATGAACTTTACTATTGAATTTTTTTTATCTGGGTCATCTTCGACAATAAGAATATTCATGGTTTTATTAAAGTCCTTACTTGAAAAGTATTTTGATTTAAGTATTTTATTTCACACGTATAATTTTTTAATAAATCTTCTTTAATAACCTTTTGAATTTTATAAAATCCAGTATGGCCTTTAGTTTTCAATCTTGTGAGACTCTTTTCTGTAGAATATATATCTTGATACTTTATCAATTTTTCATTTTTGGATTTATATATCTTGCAAGCTCTACATTTATTGGTCACTATTATTTCAATACTACCATCAGTTAGTTTAACTTCAGTTTGAATACTCAGTAAATCTTTATCTAACTTACTATGTTTAATCGCATTGGCGAATAAAAGGTACATGATATCTACAAAGTAAGACAACTGAGCACCCAAAACTTCAATATCTCCATGAATAGTATTTTCACTATCACAAGATAAACTTCTTTTGACTATTTCGATAACTATATCTATTTCTACACTTTCTATGAGATCAACCTCATTACGACATAGCCATTTTGAAGATTCTTTAACTCTGTTTATCAATTTCTGTCGGGACGATGCAACTGCATTTATTAGCTCCGTAATATCAGACAAATCCAACCTTTTTATTTGAATGAGATTATTTTGAAGGTCATCAAATAAAGTTTTAAACTCGGGTATTAAAGTGTTTTCTAGTAAGTCTTGTGCTTCCAGTAAATTTGAATCCGTAGTTATCAGTAACCAATCTTTGATCACTTTCCAGAAGTATTCATAATCAGTGGAGACAGCCAAAGCAATTTGAAGCTCATAAGCTAATGTATTCGAAATAGAGTAGTTGAATACACCTTTTTCTTTTGATGTACGAATTGTCGAAAAGTCCAAATCTATTTGAGTAATTTGCAACCAATCATTTATGACCTTATCAATTAGATCTTTAAACGAAGATGAAAAACCTCCAATTACTTCATCAATTTTTTGAGTTACCTCTCTTTCCAGGGGAGATAGCTTCTCTGTCCAAAAATAGTTGAATTCACTATTCGAACTTTTTTTCAAGAGGGCATCATCAAGAAGAGCTTTTCGGTAATGTGTGTCTATAATCCCATGGGTTATACGCGTGCTTATATTACCACCTAAACCTTTTACCCCTCCTGTAAATTCATCTCTAATTTTCTTTATTAAGTCCATAAAAACTTTGTTTTTTTCATTCGGGGGACAATTCGTCAGATGAATTGATTGCAGTATTTGGTATATATGAGCATTGGCAAGGTTTTCTTGTGTTTCAAAGCCATGCTTTGTTCTATCCCTGAATATTATTAATTCTATCTCGTCTTCTGACTTGGAATAATCGTTACCCAGTAAGCGAGTATATTTGTCAAATAATGGCTTACATTCGTTCTCTACATGTCTTTTTACATATTCAATGTCGAGATGAATTTTAGTATTTTCTATATGAGAAGTAGCATTAGTTAAGACTAAAGATTTTGAAATACTCTTTACCTCTTCTAATAACTTATCTTTATCACCTAAATTATTTTCTATCAGATATTGGCAAATAGGAATTCTCTTATTTTCCCTGTCAACTCTGCCTTTAAACAACAGAGTATCTTTCATTATGTTAGGGGTATATACCTTTTCAAGGAAAAATGTTACCAATTCTTTATTTGGGGAATTTGTTTTTTCTAATAGAGAAGTAAAATCTAAAGCATCATTTTTTATGAGAAAAAACTCAAAGCTAACAGACAAATCCACTAAGTATAAATCGCCATATATCTCAGTATAAATTGCGAAACAAATGGGGATGTATATAGAGGAATAGTGACCTGTTCGTTCATGAAGTTTCTCACACATTATCTCAATAGGTAAGTTATGGTGAGTAAGATTCTTGTTGATGTAACTTTCACATAATAATTTGGCTGCTTGCTCAAAGTGACCAGCTTCTGCAGCTGTTATAATCAACCCTGATACGGCTTCTACTTTTGAGATTTCATCCTTAGATTCATGCAATTTTTTATAGTATTGATAAGATAAATTAAATTCTTTTAAACCTGAATAATGTAACGCTAAATATTTATATTTTCTTTCCTCTGAAATGCTCAATGCCTTTAACAAAGAACTATTGTCGTTGGAACTATCCGAATATAATTTGAATAACTCTAGCGATTCCGATGACGGGCATAAAGTATCAAATACAGACAACACCTTTCTTTTATCATCTTTAGTTAAAACTTCACATTTAAAAGCCGTAAATAAATCAGATTTGGCGAAGTAAGCCTTTTTAAGCTTTTGGTTAATACTCGACTTTATATTTAATGCATTCATTGATAGAAAAAGGTGGTAATTAAAAAACCAATTAAGAGAACTCAAAGAAAATGAATTATTAAAAGAGTTTGAATGGCAATTTATAAAGCTACTATCTTTTAGCAAAATACTTTTTAGTTCAATGACGTACTCTTCTATTACCCCATCCACTTTTACGGGTCCAGTTCTTATTAAAGATTTAGTAAATATTTCAAATGCATTAAAACTAGACTGTAAATGAATCGACTTCTGATAACTACCTACCACTTGTTCGTAATCACCTTTAGTGTAGTAATCTATAAATTCAATTTGTTCTTTTCTACACAATTCACTTGTTAAATCAATATCACCTAATGCGAATGAAAGAGACTTTAAGCTGGGATCTGATACAGATTTTATAATTCTCTTACTTGAATCAAGCCAAAGGGCCTTATCTAAATCATTGTGAGAAATTTCATTCGTTAGGCAAAACAAATATGCCTTATATAAATCAATTATTGAAGAGTATATTTCGTAACTTAAAATAGATGTAGAACTTATGCTCCCTAAAGTGTATTCAGAAGGCAGTGTTTTGTATTTTAAAAAATATAGAAAATCTAGGTCACTCGAAAAGGCTTCTTCTAGCTTTCGGTTAAAATCCTTAGTTGAAGTGAAGTAGATATCATCTTGATCCACTCTTGAGCCAATTTGATTTAAAATAAAATTAGTTAACCCTGTGTTAACTTTGCCTACTTCTGTTGATAGGAACTTCTTTGACTCTTCAGCTGACTGCATTTTGTAAAGTAAATATGATTTTAACTGAATCGCCCAAAAGGACTTGCCTAGCAAACTTTCAACTTCATCTATAAGTTCAATTGCATGAGTGTAGTTACCACACAAAACCACTTTTGTTATTTTATTTTCTAATTCAATAAATTCATTAATTTTTTTATACGAGTGTAGGATTATTGCTTCCACCCAAGACAAGGTATCTTCCGTATTTTTTATATGTCTACTTTGATAAAAAAGACTAAAACTTGTCCTATTTGTAAGATCGAACCCTTTAAAGTTTACGTTAGATAAAATATTTTTTGAGTACCGTCTGACATCAACGGCTGTTAGTTCATTTAAAGTTCGAGTAAAAATTAATCTCGAATTGTTTTCTGAAGATCTAAGTATCTTTTGGAAAGGAGTTGTTTTCTTTACTTCTTTCTTTGCTCTGGGTTTACTCACGTAATGTTGTCCATTTAGATGCTTAATTCTCAAGTTTCGGAGTTCATTTTTAGTATAAAAAATGGACTTTTCCCTATTCTAACGCTTCTTGCCGTAATGTGAAATTATCCATCTGCATCAGACATTGATCAGAGCCCTAGGTAACTTTTTCTATTTTATACAAATATTCAGCTCGCCCACCTATGAGGCGCGTGATTTTTCTCCTTAATTCATCGAAACCATCGATGTACACTCGTTTATTAACTTCATTTTCTGATTGGTAAATGAGATTAATTCCTTCAAAACATTGAAAAACCCAGCGTAACGTGGGGGTTTCAGTCGCCTGATTTATTTGATTCGGAATACTCGCCTTTACCTTTTTCATCGTTGCACGCATTCTTCGTTGAGCAATGGAATAAACTAGCAACGATAGTGTCATGATCATCAGCAAAGCATCAATTCGGCTTGGCTTCTTTATAAAAAGTGATGAAACAAAAAAGAGTGGATCTTTTAAAAATCGAAATCCACGCTCAACGGCTGATTGTGCTTTATAATGATGTAAAGCATCTTCAGGGGAAAGCGCTGAATCTGCAATATTTGTTGCTAATATGAAGCAATATTTTTGATCTTTCGCATATTGTATTGCCTCCGGGTTTTCTTCATATTTACCTGTAATTTGCCAGTCGGTACTTTTTGTGCTTTTGAGTGAATTATTATCCAACGCTGATCCATTTCCATATGGTTAACATGCTCAACAGAATACTGATAATTATCATCGATCACTTGCCACTTATTTTCTAATAATTTTGCTAATATCAGATCTTTTTCACGTTTTATCGTTGATGGGATAAGCGTTATAAACTGTAGTTTGGATAAAAACTCAGCATTAGCTTTATGATAAAGTTTGCAGTCAGCAATTAGATAGCTTGGTGTTTTTGAATTTTTAAAACTTTCGACTAAAGCCTTAGAGCGTGCTTTGAATACCGCTGTATCAGCGCTGTTCCCATCCCAATTTTTACAAGCAAGTGGGATCCCGCCGTCTTGACTTACAATCATCTCCTGTACAACTTGTTTAAGATCAGG
>JBAHZV010000131.1:0-14769 GCA_037132845.1 Psychromonas sp. | reverse complement strand
GAGTTTTGTACTGATAACGGTGCGATGATAGCTTATGCGGGCATGCAACGTTTTAAAGCAGGGCAATTTGAGCCTTTAGAAATAAAAGCAAAACCACGTTGGCCATTGGATTCCTTGCGGAGTATTGCGGAGTAAAACGAGATTGTTGAAAAAATAAAACCCGCCAAATTAGGCGGGTTTTATTTTTTTAGCGTTGCGCTTCTTTTAACCAAATTGCGACTTGTTTGGCAAAGTAGGTTAATACACCATTTGCGCCTGCACGTTTAAAACACAGCAATGACTCCATGACACATTCTTTTTCTTTTAACCAGCCATTGTCAATGGCTGCTTTATGCATCGCATATTCGCCACTCACTTGATACGCAAAAGTTGGCACTTGTAGCTCTGTTTTTACGCGATAGACAATATCAAGGTAAGGCATACCCGGTTTGACCATCACCATATCTGCACCTTCAGCAATATCAAGGGCGACTTCATGCAGTGCTTCATCACTGTTTGCAGGATCCATCTGATAGGTGGATTTATTGCCACCCTTTAAATTACTGGCGCTACCGACTGCATCCCGAAAAGGGCCATAATAATTAGATGCATATTTTGCGCTGTAAGCCATTATTTGGGTATTGATATAACCAGCATTTTCTAACGCTTCGCGTATCGCGCCAATGCGCCCATCCATCATATCTGAGGGGGCAACAATGTCTGCGCCCGCTTGCGCATGTGACAGTGCTTGCTTGACCAGTATTTCAGTGGTGATATCATTTAAAACATAACCCTCTGCATCAATAATGCCGTCTTGCCCATGGGTCGTAAAAGGGTCGAGAGCAACATCGGTGATCACGCCTAATTCAGGGCATGCCGTTTTAATCTGACTCACTGCGCGTTGGGCAAGCCCTTCAGGATTATAGGCTTCTTCAGCCATTACTGTTTTTATTTGCTCTGGTGTTACCGGGAAGAGTGCAACAGCCGGGATTCCTAACGCTTCAAGTTCGATACACTCCGCGACTAATAGGTCGATAGACAAACGTTCGATACCGGGCATTGAAGAAATTGCTTCACGACGATTTGTTCCCTCAACAACAAACATCGGATAGATTAAATCATTTACTGATAATTGGTTTTCAGCAACAAGACGACGTGAAAAATTATGTTTACGCAAGCGGCGTAAGCGTCGTGCGGGGAAGCTTGCTGAATGGTTGGTGATTGCCATGGATCATCCTTTTTTATCTTAAAGTTTAAAGAATAGTTTACTGTTTTGTGTTGTTTGTTGCACTAACTGTTTAAGAGGCTCCTCACGTGCATCTGCAATCGCTTGTGCGATATAGGGTAGGTACTTAGGTTCATTACGGCTCGATTTGGGCTTAGGACGCATTGAGCGTGGTAACAGGTAAGGTGAGTCTGTTTCAATCATCAAACGATTTTTAGGAATGAACTTAACCAGTTTAAGCAGTTCAGCGCCTCGACGTTCGTCACATATCCAACCTGTGATGCCGATATGTAGATCCAATGCGAGGCATTCTTCTAAATCACGTTGAGAGCCGGTAAAGCAGTGCAAGACAGCGTTAGGTAGCTGTGGGATAAAGGGTTTTAAAAGCGTGATAAAACGACTGTTAGCGTCACGCTCATGCATAAAAACGGGTAATTGTAGCGCGACTGCTAACTCAAGCTGCTGTAAAAAAGCCAACTCTTGCTCTTTGGGGGTGGAAAAGTTGCGGTTAAAATCTAATCCACATTCTCCAATCGCTTTGACCTGTTTATTGGTCGCCAGTCTGCGTAGTTTATCAAGACTGAGCGCATCGAAGGTTTTTGCATCATGGGGATGAATACCCGCCGTGCAATAAAGGTATTCAGGATATTGCAGGCAAAGCGCAAGGGCTTGCTCGCTTTCTGTGATTGAAGTGCCGGTGACTATTAAATGTTCAATCCCAGCAAGCTGGGCATTCCTTATCACCGTCTCAAGGTCTTTATGGAAACGTTGGTTGGTGAGATTAATACCGATATCGATCATCCGTTTTCCTAATTTTAGGCAATAAAAAAAGGGTAAATAGTAAAACTATTTGCCCTTTTAAACGTTTCTATCCTGAGTTTATCTGAGCCACTTAATTAAGTAGGCGTGCTCGAATAGTACCTTCAATCGCTTTTAATTTAAGTAAAGCCGCATCCGCATCTTCACTGTTGACATCAATCACCACATAACCAATATTTGCATTGGTTTGTAAGTATTGTGCAGCAATATTAATATTCGCTTCAGCAAACGCTAAGTTAATTTTAGTTAATATCCCCGGTTGATTATGGTGGATATGTAATAAACGACTGGCATTACCATGGAGTGGTAATGATACCTCAGGAAAGTTTTTAGATGACAGTGTTGAACCGTTATCAGAATACTTAACCAGTTTCCCCGCCACTTCGTAACCAATGTTTTCCTGTGCTTCTTGTGTGCTGCCACCAACATGCGGTGTTAAAATGACGTTATCAAATTTACGCAAGGGTGAATCAAACTCTTCTTTGTTTGATTTTGGCTCCGATGGAAAGACATCAATGGCGGCACCAGACAGTTTTTTACTTTCAAGCGCATCACAAAGTGCATCAATATCAACCACCGTGCCACGCGCCGCGTTCATAAAGATAGCGCCATCTTTCATCTGTGCAAACTCGTTCGCACCCATCATGTTTTTTGTTGAAGGCACTTCTGGTACATGTAGGCTAACCACATCTGATTGTGCCAGTAGCGCTTTCAGTGAAGCAACCTGTGTTGCATTACCCAGTGCTAATTTATTTTCAACATCGTAGAAAGAAACACGAAAACCTAAATTTTCAGCCAAAATACCAAACTGTGTGCCGATATGACCGTAACCGATAATACCAAGGTTTTTCCCGCGTGCTTCATATGAGCCCGTTGCAGACTTATCCCACTCTCCGCGGTGAGCTTTAGCGTTACGCTCAGGTATGCCACGTAATAATAATAACGCTTGACCTAATACCAGCTCTGCCACACTGCGTGTATTTGAGAATGGTGCGTTAAATACGGCAACACCTTTGGCTTGGGCTGCATCCAAGTCAACTTGGTTTGTGCCGATACAAAAACAGCCAATCGCGACTAATTTATCCGCAGCCGCAAGCACTTTAGCATTTAAGTTGGAACGGCTACGGATGCCTACAAAATGAACGCCTTTAATTTTCTCAATTAGATCTGCTTCGCTTATTGATGTTTTGATGCTTTCAATGTTGCTGTAACCAGACTGTGTGAAAGTATCAACTGAGCTTGGGTGTAAACCTTCTAACAGAAGGATTTTGATTTTATCTTTGTTGAGTGAAAACTGAGCCATTTTTAGTTCCTTGCTCTCTGTATACAGAGTAAATTGACAAACAATACTGTAAAAAGTGGTGGGGGAAATTTAATTAAGGCTAAAATAGCAAAAATAGTGGCAATTTGAAACGGCTGTAAACGAATTCATTTAGAAAAAATTGGCACTACTTATACCCATGTTACTTCAACATGCTTTGTCTAAGCTCATGACTTGCTGAATTTTGTACCTTGAATAATAACGCTATCTACCCATTATCAATGTGAATGTGATTTTTTTGTCAGGCAAATAGTACGTTGATGTGACACACTTTATAAAGGCTGCGCCTATAAAGTGCATCATCTTACCTTGATGATCTTCGTCACTTACTTCATTACAGCGTTAATCAGTCTATGATTTAAGTGTTTTAACGCCGTCATCAGAGCCCACTAAAACTACGTCCGCGGCACGATTCGCAAATAAACCATTTGTGACGACACCAACAATGGCGTTGATTGCTGTTTCAAGCTTTAATGGCTCGGCAATTTTCATGTTATAGACATCTAAAATAACATTGCCATTATCCGTCAAGACACCTTGGCGATAAACGGGATCACCGCCTAGCTTAACCAATTCACGTGCCACATAGCTGCGTGCCATCGGAATAACTTCAACGGGCAATGGGAAATCGCCCAAAATATCAACGTTTTTAGTATCATCAACGATACAGATAAATTTATCGGCAACGGCTGATACGATTTTTTCACGTGTTAATGCGGCACCACCACCTTTAATCATATGGTTAAAGGGGTTAATTTCATCTGCGCCATCAACATAAACACTTAATTCAGAGACAGAGTTCAGGTCGAATACTTCAATGCCGTATCCTTTAAGCTTTGCTGTTGACGTTTCAGAACTGGAAACTGCGCCTTCAATGTCATCCTTCATTGTTGCCAGTGCATCAATAAAATAATTCACCGTTGAGCCCGTTCCCACTCCTACAATGCTGTCTTTTTCAATGTATTCTAATGCGGCATAAGCAGCTGCTTTTTTCTTATCATCTTGCGTCATGGCTATGTATCCTGAAGTCGGGGCTAAAAGTGCGCCTATTATACCCGTTACCACTGCAATCGGCACATCAAATATAGGAATTATTTTTTATAGTCCATAGCGTTTAAGGGGCAACATTCAGCAAGGAGGTAAGTGGGTGATTCCTAGGTAGAAAACGGAAGTCTCATGGGGTATTTAGGTTTTATAGGCAATTTTTAAATGCGTGCTACTGGACTGAGACATCGTGGTTGATAATGGCTATAAATCGATGGTGTTTTGAGGGGGTTATTATTTCAGGAAGGGGAATGTCCCATGATTCTATTGAGAGCCGTTTTACACCTTGGCAATCGTGCGCAAGCCCTATTGGATAGGGACCTCTTTGTTGTTCAAACCAAGGTGCAAGTAGTCGGTCATAATACCCGCCTCCCATCCCAATACGATTACCCTGCTCATCAAACGCCACCAAAGGGGTGAATATCAGATCTAACGCTGCTATCGGGCATATTTTTTGTGCATCGAATTTAGGCTCATCGATACCATATTGATTAATGACCATTTCAGTGTTTGCGGTATAAGGTAAAAAAAGTAACTGCCCTTTTTTTGAGGGGTGTATGACGGGTAAGTAGACTTGTTTGTTATTTTTCCAGCACCATTTGATAAAAGGCAAGGTATCAATTTCACCATCAAAGGCGAGGGAAATGGCAATTTTCTTTGCTTGTTGGACGATATCGAGTTTAATTAAACGTTGTAATATTTTTGTCGCACTGAGTAATTGCTGTGCATTGGATAATGACTTTCTTGCCGCACGAATGTGATGGCGAATATGATCGTGGCTGATATTTTTCTTCATCGTTAATACTTACTTAAAAAAGAGTATAAGAGTAACACAAAGTGAACTTTTACGCCGGAGATGATTAATGTTAGCTAGGTTATTTTTGATGTTGTGCCTTTTCGAACAATGTAAGTGGTTGATTATTTTACAGTCAAAATTGGGCAGAGAGAGGTTGAGTAAGTAACCCAAGGATATCGTTATTGACTTTGACCTTGAACCCGAAGGTCAAGGGTGGTGTCTCAGTGTTTGCCGCAGGCTTCTCGATACGAGCCGAGCATGCTCAATAGCATTCAGTCCAAGTCACCGGTGTATTGCTTATCGGCTCAGGGACTTAGTCAAGATTAGCGGATACCCGAGGGTTAGGGTAATTTTACGCTTATTTCTCTATTTTGAAAAGTCTTTTTTACTATTTACTTGTAAAATTTTGGGGGGGATAGAATGACCATTAAATTTTAGTTCAAGGGGTGTTTATATGTCCATTATTAATCGAGAGGCAACACTCAGCGGGTTGTGATAGGAGTCGATTCTGGGCAGAAAACGAAAGGTCTAATGGGGGGCAATTAACATGTGTAACAATATTTTGTAACAATATTTTATAACAACATTTTATAACAACATTTTATAACAATGAAGCAGATATTTTGTATGTTGAATGATAACGAAGATAAATATTTTTGAGGTATTTAATTTATTTCGTTTTTTGGGGTTGTAGTGCTTGCTCAATGGAACTTTGCAAGAATTGAATGCGTCGATTTAATTCTTGGGTATATTTTTTATTTTTCATTTTTTCAATATTCAAGTCATGGCAATAGTTGAGTGCTGCCATCACGATAAGTTGTTCATTGCGTCGCCCAGGAGCACTTCGTTTCATTTGTTTGAGCTTCTTATTAAACTGTAAAACAGATTTTTCTAAATTCTCTTCTTCACCATCAGGGCAACCCATTTTATATTGTTGTCCTAAGATAGAAATATCTAAATGTGTCATAACCAACCCGTATCAGAACATAAGTCTTAAAAAGAGACTCTAATATAGCTAGCTAGCTAGCAACTTTCAAGTAATTACTGGCGACAATAGTCTCACAATAGTAGTATTCTGTTTTGAATATTAATAATAAAAGAGTGATGCAGATGACGATTAAGCCTTTGCCAAGTTTCTCCCAAATAAGCGACGTTTTACAGGATGCTGACTTATTTACCAGTGCTTCTGAAGTACATGGCATCTTGTCTGGTTTTATCTGTGCAGGCATGGAGTTAGATTCAAAAAACTGGCTTCTCCATCTTAATGATGTGATTAATGAGGGAATGGATCTACCGGCTCAGGCAAAAGATCTTGCCAATAGCCTTCATCGGCACATTGTTTATCAAGTGAGCTATGCTGATTTAGTGTTTTCTTTATTATTACCTGACAATGCGAAACCTTTGGATGAACGTTGTGATGCGATGTCGCAATGGACGCAAGGTTTTTTGGTCGGATTTGGTATGGTGCAATCAGATCTCAACCAGTCAACAGCAGAGATACAAGAGTTAATTAAAGATATTCGTGACATATCACAAGTTAGCCTTAATTTTGAAGGAGAAGATGAAGATTTTGAAATCGCTTATGCAGAGATCGTGGAATATTTACGTGTCGGTGCTGTGTTATGTTTTAAGCACTTCTCACGCAAACTTAAGGCACCAACCTCTAAAACAATCCATTAATTAGAAGACAGTTATTATGAATAAATTTCAACAACGCAGAACCCACTTTATTAACCAAATGCAAGATAACAGTATGGCGTTATTACCTTCAGCGGTGGAAACGTTCAGGAATAATGATTGTGAATATTCCTTTAGGCAAAGTAGTGACTTTCATTACCTGACCGGCTTTGGCGAACCCGATGCCTTGCTGATGCTAATTAAAGGTACACAAGCACCACGGGTTATTTTATTTAATCGCAAAAAAGATAAAAGTGCAGAAATTTGGCATGGTTATCGTTTAGGTCAAGATGACGCTATTACCGAGTTGTTAGTAGATGAAGCTTATGTGATTGATGATTTTGACTTGCACCTTGAGTCACTGTTAAATGGCATTGACGCATTATATTATCCCATGTTTGAATCGGATTCTTTGGATAAAAGTCTAAAGAAAGTCGTGAACAAATTACGCGCTGGAAAACGTAAAGGTTTGCACGCACCCAATCACTTTTTTGACTGTTTACCCCTGTTACATGAAATGCGCCTGATAAAATCAGATGTGGAAGCTAAGTTGATGGCGAAAGCGGGGGCTATTTCAGCAGCTGGGCATATTCGTGCCATGCAAAAGTGTTATGTGGGCATGTGGGAGTATCAATTAGAGGCGGAAATTAAGCATGAGTTCGCGTTACTTGGTGCTCCTTTTGTTGCTTATAACAGTATCATTGCGGGGGGTAATAATGCCTGTATTTTGCATTACACGGAAAATGATCAGCCGTTGCAAGATGGAAACTTAGTACTGATTGATGCGGGTGCTGAATACCAAGGTTATGCGGGTGATATCACCCGTACCTTCCCCGTAAATGGAAAATTTAGTGTCTGCCAAGCTAAGCTATATCAACTGGTACTTGATATTCAACTTGTTGCCATTAGCCAAGTAAAACCGGGCGTCTCATTTGCAGAAATCAATAAAAAAGTCATTGAACAGCTGGTTGAGGGGTTGTTAGTGTTGGGTTTATTAAAGGGAGAAGCACAGGCGTTAATTAAGGATGAGGCTTATAAAACATTTTACATGCATGGTATTGGTCATTATTTAGGACTTGATGTGCATGATGCTGGTGATTATGGCTCACTGGAAAAACCTCGTTTATTAGAAGTCGGTATGGCGATTACTATTGAGCCTGGTTTATATATTAGTGAAGATGCGGATGTAGATGATTGTTGGAAAGGCATTGGTATTCGAATTGAAGATGACCTGTTAGTGACTAAACAGGGAGCTGATGTATTAAGTGCTGGCGTGCCTAAAACAATTCACGAGATTGAAACATTAATGGCGGATGCAACAGCACATGGCTGAAAATAAGGATCAGAAAGTCGATGTTGTTATTGTTGGTGCGGGCATGTCAGGTTGTTTGTTAGCACTTGCTATCGCTAAAAAGTCGCCTGCGTTGAGCATTGCTTTAATTGATGATAATCCGCAAAAGGTGGGTAAAGCGGGGCATTCAGGATTTGATGCACGCAGTATCGCGCTCAGTGCGGGTAGTTGCCTGTTATTACAGGATCTCAACCTATGGGATTCCCTTGTGCAAAAGGCTCAACCCATTGATGATATCCATATTTCTGATCGTGGTCATTTAGGCATGGTCAATCTCGAAAAAACATCGAGTCATTTGCCTTTTGGTTTTGTTGTTGAATTACAAAGTGTTGGACTTGTATTGCAACAACAATTAGCGTTGTTTTCACAAATTAAACGCTTTTACAACAGCTCATTAACGGCGATGACTAAGTTGCCACAAGCGCTTCGCTGTGTGCTACACAATCAGCAAATAATTGAAGCAAAACTTTGTATTGCAGCCGACGGTGCGAACAGTAAAACAAATCAATTACTTGCTATTATGAGTCAGCAATATGACTATGGTTGCTCGGCTATTATTGCTAATGTAAGTTGCGATAAAGCGCATGAAAACCGTGCTTTTGAGCGTTTTACTGAGGCCGGTCCACTGGCATTATTACCACTTTCTCATGATCGTTATTCACTGGTCTGGTCGGTTAAAAATAGTGAGCTTGGTGATCTACTTGCGCTTGATGAACAAGGATTTTTAGCTAAGTTACAGCAAGCTTTTGGTTATCGAGCCGGTATCTTTACAAAAACAGGTAAGCGCAACAGTTATCCACTGAAATTGATAAAAACAGATAAACCGATCACTCATCGTGGTGTGGCCATTGGTAATGCTGCACACTGTTTACACCCCGTAATGGGGCAAGGTTTTAACTTGGGCTTACGTGATTTGAGTGTTTTAGCGAGTGTTATTGCAGAGCTTGATGATAAGCATCAACTTGGTGATTTTTCAATGTTAAATCGTTATTGGCTGGCGCGTAAAAAAGATCACCATCGGACCATCAATATGACCGATTCTATTGTGCGACTCTTTAGTAATTGCAACTTGCCTATTATTATTGGGCGTACGTTGGTGTTACAAATGATGTCGCTTTGCCCTGCTTTTTCCGATCCCATTGTGAAACAAGCTAAAGGGCAGTTTAATCTATTCAAACAAGAAGAAAAATGATGATGTTATCCTATGATTTAACCATTATTGGTGGTGGAATGGTGGGGCTGACACTGGCCGCATCCTTAGTTAAAAGCGGCCTGAATATTGCCATTGTTGAGCACCATGAGCCATCGGCTCTAAGTGACTTACCCGCTTCTCGGGTAAGTGCTTTAAGTGCTGCCAGCCGTTCAATATTAGAAAAGTTGGACGTTTGGCAACATATCGATGCAACGCGCATCACCCCTTATAGCAGTATGTTTGTTTGGGAAAAAGACAGTTTTGGTAAAATTAGCTTTGATGCACAATTGGTTGATGCAACAGATCTTGGTTATATTATTGAAAATGAACAAATTCAACATGCTTTATTCGCGCTGGTTAAAAAGCAACACAATGTTACTTTTTACTCGCCTGATAAGGTCGCTAATGTGGTATTGGGTGAGGGTGAAGCATGGTTAACGCTTGATAGTGGTAAAAATATCAGCACTAAATTGGTTGTTGGCGCGGATGGTGCAAACTCGTGGTTACGTAATAAAGTTGATATCCCTCTTACCCATTGGGATTATAACCACCATGCATTGGTCGCCACAATTAAAACAGACTTGCCTCATGAACACTGTGCGCGACAGGTCTTTACCCCTGATGGACCGTTAGCTTTTTTACCTTTATTTGAAAAAAACATGTGCTCTATTGTGTGGTCAGTTTCACCAGAAAAAGCCAAGCAACTGCAAATGTTACCGGTCAGTGAATTTAATAAACAACTAACCTGTACCTTTGATAACCGCTTGGGTTTTTGTGAGTTACAGGGAGAGCGTAATCGATTTCCACTTAAAATGCGTTATGCACGTGATTTTGCTAAGCATCGCATTGCACTCATTGGTGATGCTGCTCATACCATTCATCCTCTCGCTGGGCAGGGGGTTAACCTTGGCTTATTGGATGCGTTAAGTCTTGCTCAATGTCTATTAGAAAATAGCGCACAAGATAAAGATATTGGTTTATATACTAACCTTCGCCGATTTGAGCGTTGGCGCAAAACGGAGGCGGCGCAAATGGTCGCATCCATGGAATTATTAAAACAACTCTTTGATGGTAACAATCCAGTGCAAAAAATGGTGCGGGACTTCGCATTGGTTTTTGCTGATCACATGATACCGTTAAAAAAACAGTTTATTAAACAAGCAATGGGATTGAGTGGTGAACTGCCTACTATTTTGGATCCGTAATTCTCTACATAATAGAGCTAACTTGCTTCTTTCAAGGTTAGGTTACGGTTAGTGGCTCACCACAATTTATGCGGTTGACTTTGCATCTTGAGTCATCAAGGGTATATTATACCAATCTGCCTTACTATCTGAGCATTCCTGCTCGTTAAAACAGGAAATATCTGCGCGTGCACTCCATCGTAATAGCCTCTATTACTCCGTTGTGCGCCTTGATGTCGCCAACTTTTTTGTGTGATAATTAACCCTTTAATTAAACGCAATGGTAGTAAACGCACTTATAAAAATCATTTAAAAAGAAGAGATTAAATTATGATTATTAAACCAAAGACTCGTGGTTTTATTTGTACTACCGCGCACCCCGTTGGCTGCGAAAAAAATGTACAAACACAAATTGCCTATACCAAAAAACAGGGCAAAATAAAAAATGGTCCGAAGCGTGTATTAGTGATTGGTTCTTCTGCAGGTTACGGTATGTCATCTCGCATCGCGGCGGCCTACGGCTCTGATGCAGCAACCCTTGGTGTATTCTTTGAAAAACCGGCAACCGAACGTAAAACAGGATCTGCGGGTTGGTACAACAGTGCTGCGTTTGAAAAACAAGCAAAAGAGGATGGTTTATACGCTAAAAGTATTAACGGTGATGCCTTCTCACATGAAATAAAAGCGCAAGTGATCGCACTTATCAAAGAAGACTTAGGTCAAATTGATGCGATTATTTACTCGGTAGCCGCACCTGTTCGTAAAATGCCCGATACGGGTGAAGTCATTCGTTCGGCTCTAAAACCGATTGGTAAAACCTATGTTTCAACGGCTATCGATACCAACAAAGATGTGATTATCGAAGCCTCTGTTGAGCCTGCTAATGAAGAAGAAATTGCGAATACCGTGACGGTCATGGGAGGGCAAGATTGGGAGCTTTGGTTAAGCGCGCTTTGTGATGCGGGTGTATTAGCAGAAGGTGTTAAAACCGTTGCATACTCGTACATTGGTACTGAGCTGACATGGCCTATCTACTGGGATGGCGCATTAGGTCAAGCAAAAATCGACTTAGACCGCGCATCAACAGCAATTCAAGCACAACTTGCACCGTTACAGGGTGAGGCTTACGTTTCAGTACAAAAAAGCGTGGTAACACAAGCAAGTTCTGCTATTCCGGTTATGCCTTTATATATCTCAATGGTATTTAAAATAATGAAAGAGAAAGGCTTACATGAAGGATGCATGGAGCAAATTTATCGTTTATTTACAACGCAACTTTATAAAGAAGACGGCACTATCGCAACAACCGATGAAGCGCGTCGTTTGCGTCTTGATGATTGGGAATTACGCGAAGATGTGCAGTCAGCATGTAAAGCCTTGTGGCCTATTATTACGACAGAAAACCTTTTTGAATTAACCGATTACAAAGAATACAAAGAAGAGTTTTTACAACTATTTGGATTTGGTGTGGCAGACGTAGATTATGAAGTGGATGTGGATACACTCGTTGAGTTTGATTGCTTATTAAGTGTTTAAATTGCCTAAGCTAATCCGCTAATCAGAAAATACCTACATTTTAGTGGGTATTTTTTTGCCAATAATTCATAATGAGAAAGCCTCACTATTAAGTAAAGGAATGAACATGAATAAATTATTAATCGCATTATTGAGCTTGTTTCTATTAAACGCCTGCGTTAATAGCGGGGAGCAGAGCTGGGTGTATATGAACAGTGGGGTTATCCAATGTGAATCGGCTGGGAGAACAAGCGGCGAAAGCGCCTATCGGTTAACTCAGCATAATATTAGCGTTAACGAAACGTTATGTGCTCAACTTTCTGATATGACGATGGTCGCGAGATGTGGTGCGAGCACAACGAGCATTCATCTGCATCGCATTGCTGAGGTTGATTTACAAAAAGCACAATCGGTGGGTTTTTTGGATGTGCAAGGACTCAAAAAAGAGGATGATTTAGGTTATCAGATCCATACCTGTCGAGTGCGATAGGGGCGATTATCCTTTTTCATTTCAATCTTTTTGAGTAGAATTTCCCCTCAAATATTGGGTTTAAAAGAGCTAAATGGCAAGCATTTGAAAAATAAAAGGGTATAAGACAGTTTTTTGTTGCATCCTTTGTTTAAATTATTACAATTTCGCCTTCCAATCTTTTTGAGTAGAATTTCCCCTCAAATATTGGGTTTAAAAGAGCTAAATGGCAAGCATTTGAAAAATAAAAGGGTATAAGACAGTTTTTTGTTGCATCCTTTGTTTAAATTATTACAATGGGCTTCAAATCGGTATGTAGCGCAGCTTGGTAGCGCACTGCTCTGGGGGAGCAGGGGTCGTAGGTTCAAATCCTATCATACCGACCAATTTTTCATTCTCCTTTTTTAATCAGTCAGTTAATCTTCTCTATTGTCACTCAATGCGAATTGTTTCAGCCTTCAGCTATTGGTCATCAGCGCTTAGCTGTGAAACTTAATTGCGCGCGCCTTTATAAAAATTCCTTTACCTCTTTCCAAACTCATAAAGTTAAGTAAACTTAGCATTACTTACATTAAGGAACTTTTATGACGCAATTTTCTCTTTCTAATGAACAACTGTTAGCCGAAGTACGGGCTGTATTTGATGTGCAAAGTGCCGCTATTTCCGCTCATAGCAAAGTATTGGGTGATGAATACCTGAAAGCATTAGCATTAATGAAAAACTGTACCGGGCGGGTGATTGTTTGTGGGATGGGAAAGTCTGGGCATATTGGTAAAAAAATATCCGCTAGCTTAGCATCATTGGGCACTCCTTCTTTTTTCTTACATCCAGGTGAAGCTTTTCATGGTGATTTAGGCATGGTGACCTCTGTGGATCTGATGATCCTTATTTCCTATAGTGGTGAAACCGACGAGATATTAAAAATCATTCCATCATTGCAGGGCTTTGGCACTAAAATAATCTCTATTACGGGAGGGTTAACGTCCTCATTGGCGGCCAACTCCGATGTGGTATTAGATGCAAGCGTCGAGAAAGAGACTTGTCCCAATAACTTAGCACCAACAACTTCAACGACACTGTCTTTGGTTATCGGTGATGCATTATCATCAGTATTGACCTTAGAAAATGGCTTTACACCAATGCAATTTGCACGCTTTCATCCAGGTGGTAGTTTAGGGCGGCGTCTATTAACCTTTGTGAAAAGTGAGATGCGCAGTGAAAATTTACCTTTTGTTGAAGCGGGGACATCATTGACCGATGCCCTATTAATAATGACAGAAACACGCACCGGTTTGGCATTGGTGATGAAAGATGAGGAGTTACAAGGTGTGATTACTGATGGTGATTTACGCCGTTTTCTTCTTTCTGGTCAAAATATTAATGGTTCATTTGCGAGTGAATTAATGAATAAAAATCCTTGTTTTATTTCACCCAATACACGCCTTTGTGAAGCAGAAGAGTTGATGCGTGTAAAACATATAAAATGGTTGATTGTCAGCGAAGATGGCAAAAAAATTGCGGGCATTATTGAGTGGGGCCAATAACGATGAGTCACTCGCTCTGTGTTGCAGTCATCAGAAAACAATCAAAAAATGAACAGCAATTAGCGCATGTTGTAGTGCGCTTAATTAATTAACGAAGGGGAAAGAATATGAGTGAATCAATCCATGGGCATGAAGTGATTGATATGATAGCGAGTTCGACGAAGGATTATACTAAACAAGCGTTGAAGTTAGAGATTACCAGTAAATATGGTGAGGGTGCTCATTTTCATACCTGTCAAGGCAGTGATTTGACCGTTGACGAACTTATCGACTTTCTTTCTTCAAAGGGTAAGTTTATAGCCACTGAGTAATACCAAAGGAATTAATTAAGTGATCAATGATTGCGAAGGATAAATTAACGGTAACAAGGCGTGAGTTGCAGGAGATAGTTATCCTCACTTCAAAACTCACAACGCAGTTAAGGTTGATTTAAACGGGCGAGGGTGATCACATTTTTAGTTCTTTTAGTTCTTTTGGTATAAGGTACAGGACTGGCAGAATGAAGTGATCAGGCCTGCCAGGTTTTTATTTCAGAGCAAACGATCTTTTAATTGCCATAACTTAAAGATACCAAAAATGAAGAGTTGCAACGCTTCTGATTTTGTCAGCTTTAACTTTTCTGAGAAAGCACCATAGATTATTAATAATTGAAT
>JBAHZV010000052.1:0-9193 GCA_037132845.1 Psychromonas sp. | reverse complement strand
ATTTTAGCGATTGTCGCATTGTTATTTGGAAAATATCTTGGTCTTAGTTTTTTAGATCCTTTGATGGGTATTGTTGGTGCGCTGATTATAAGCCGTTGGGCATGGGGACTCATGAAACAAACAGGGCCAATATTATTAGATAAAAGCATTGATCCACGCTATAAACAGCAGATAATTAACTGCATTCAATCTGAAAAATATCAGCTAGTGAGTGACATTCATATCTGGAAAATCAGTGCCGATCACTTTGCTGCTATTATTTCCGTTGTTTCTACGCAGCCTTTCACTACGGATCACTATAAAAAAATATTATTACCTTTTGATCAATTGACGCACCTAACCATTGAAATAAATACGCATAATCAGATAGAATAATAAATGGATTACTGATAAAAAGTGACGAAATCATGAAATCAAACCATCATCAATTGAACCATGCACTCATTGAACTCTATGAGAAACTATATTATTGGGAATTAGCGATCATTAAAGGTAAAGGTTTATCGTTACCTTTAATACATGCCGTTGAAATATTAGGAGCATTTGGTGCAATGCCGATGAAAAAGCTTGCGGATAAAATAGGCATTACCATGGGAACATTAACCGTGCAAGTCGATAAAATGGTGAGTGCTGATCTCGTCTCGCGCATTCCTCATCAAACCGATAGACGCTCAATTTTGGTGCAATTAACCGCACAAGGAGAGCAACTTTTTGCCGAGCATGATGCGTTGCATCTACAATTAATTCAAGGCTTAACGACCTCTTTTGAGGCGGATGAAATACAAGTGTTGACGAAATTATTAACCAAAATAAATGCAAGTTTTATAAAATAAGCACCAAATTTGAAATGAATTAGAAGTGTTTTATAGTCATGGCTCGCATCACAATCTATTAAAAACAGATAGTTATTATGCAAGCTTACATCTGCAATTGACTAAAAATAAGGCTCCAAAGTAATGAAAAAAAATAATTATAATCAAAGTGGTATCGCTTCTAGTCGACTCATTTATGGTTGCATGCGCATTGCTGGCGATAATACCACTGCCGACCGAGCCAAAGGTAAACTCGCCATACGTGCTGCGCTTGAAGCCGGCTACAATCATTTTGATCATGCCGATATTTATGGTGGCGGTCACTGTGAAACCTTGTTTGGTGAATTATTAACAGAGCTTAAGCAAGAAACACCAGCAATACGTGATCAGCTTATTATTACCTCGAAAGCTGGCATTCGTTTTGAGCCACAACGTTATGATTTTTCGCCCGAGTATTTAATTACTAGTGTCGAAAACTCACTTAAACGCTAAAATGTAGATTACCTTGATATGTTTTTGCTGCACCGCCCAGATTATTTATTTAATGCCGAGCAAGTTGCGCAAACCTTTGAACAGCTAAAAGTCAGCGGTAAAGTGAAGTATTTTGGTGTCAGTAACTTTACCCCCTCTCAACTGAGCTTATTGCAGTCGACCTTAACTGAGCCTCTATTGGTTAATCAAATAGAAATTAACATTCATAATATTAACAGTTTTACTGACGGTCGCTTAGATCAATGCCAGCAACTCGGTATTACCCCTACTGCTTGGTGTCCGCTTGGGGGGGTTGCTTACCCAGCATGGGGCAATACTTTTTCAACCGCCGATGAGCAGCGTATTGCCATTGAACTAGCACAACAATCTGAAAAATATAACTGTTTACCTTGGCAGCTTATTTTAGCTTGGTTACTTAAACACCCTGCTAACATTAGCCCAATTATTGGTTCAACCACACCAGATCGTATTGTTGCCGCTAAACAGGCGTTAACACTAGATTATGAACACGCTGATTGGTACCGCTTACTGGAAGCCAGAAATGGTTATGCTCAGCCTTAGCAAGGATAAAGAGAAAAGAAAGAATAGATATAAAATTAAATGGAAAGCGGCATGCTATTTCTCGATGGTGTGTATGCCGAATATAACTATGGTTAAACGCGTTTTCATCAGATAAAAGCCCCGAAAAAAGCGAACTGAATTTACAAGCCGAAAACATTTACATAGAATTTATTATGTAGTTTGATTATACTGTACGACATCTTGTCGGAGTGCCTTAATGGCTGAGACCACTTAAATTGATAGTGGGATCCGTGGAACCTGATTTAGGCTAATACCTACGAAGGGAACAAGTGAAAAATGTCATATATTGATGTTTTTAGCTTCCCCACAAAATTTCGACAAGCATTCTTTTTTATAACCTCTTAAAAATTAAGATTAAAGGTAAAGATTGCTATGTCTCAAGAAATAAATTCAACGTTAAAAACCACTGATCGTAAAGGTCTATCACGTCGTGAATCACGTAAAGCAGCACAGGACTATATTCAAAATTTGAATAATGAGTCTTATCCTAATTCTGAGAAAATATTCATTGATGGTGAAATTCATCCCATTAAAGTGGCGATGCGTCAAATTAATCAAACCGATACTTTTGTGGGTGGCTCAGAAGAAAACCCTGTGTATGAAAAGAATGAGCCCATTCCCGTTTACGATACTTCAGGTCCCTATACTGATCCAAATACAAAAATTGATGTACATGTGGGTTTACCACGTTTGCGCGAGGCTTGGATTGCCGCTCGAGATGATATTGAAACACTCGAGGGGGTTACTTCAATTTTTGCACAGGAGCGTTTAGCGGATGATACCTTAGATGAACTTCGTTTTGCAAAACTACCTAAGCCATTACGTGCCAAAACGGGTAAATGTGTTACGCAAATGTTTTATGCTCGCCAAGGTATGATCACCCCTGAGATGGAATATATCGCTATTCGTGAAAACCAAGGTCGTGAACGTGTAAAGTGTGAAGCATTACATTTTCAACACCCCGGTAATAGCTTTGGTGCGAATTTACAAGATAAAATAACCCCAGAATTTGTACGCAGTGAGGTCGCTTCTGGTCGCGCTATTATCCCCTCTAATATTAACCACCCTGAATTAGAGCCAATGATTATTGGTCGTAACTTTTTAGTAAAAGTGAACTCTAATATTGGTAACTCATCGGTGAGCTCTTCAATCGAAGAAGAAGTTGAAAAGCTCGTTTGGTCAACATTATGGGGTGGCGACACGGTAATGGATCTTTCCACTGGCCGTAATATTCATGAAACACGTGAATGGATCATGCGTAATTCACCGGTGCCAATTGGTACGGTACCGATTTATCAAGCATTAGAAAAAGTAAACGGTGTGGTTGAAGATCTCACTTGGGAAGTATTCCGTGATACTTTAATTGAGCAAGCTGAACAAGGTGTGGACTATTTTACTATTCACGCAGGTGTGTTATTACGTTTTGTACCGATGACGGCAAAACGTGTGACGGGTATTGTTTCGCGTGGTGGTTCAATCATGGCGAAATGGTGTCTGACTTACCATAAAGAAAACTTTGCTTATCAGTACTTCCGTGAAATCTGTGAAATTTGCCAGCAGTACGACGTCTCATTATCGTTAGGTGATGGCTTGCGTCCTGGTTCGATTGCTGATGCCAATGATGAAGCACAATTCTCCGAGTTAGAAGTGCTCGGTGAACTGACTAAAGTGGCATGGGAGTACGATGTTCAAGTGATTATCGAAGGACCTGGTCATGTGCCAATGCAAATGATTAAAGAGAATATGGATAAACAGTTAACAGAATGTTTTGAAGCCCCTTTTTATACATTAGGTCCGTTAACGACCGATATTGCACCGGGTTATGACCATATTACTTCTGGTATCGGTGCTGCTCAAATTGGTTGGTATGGTTGTGCAATGCTTTGTTATGTCACACCCAAAGAGCATCTTGGTTTGCCCAATAAAGATGATGTAAAAATAGGTTTGATTACCTATAAACTGGCGGCACATGTAGCCGATTTAGCGAAAGGTCATCCGGGCGCGCAAATTCGTGACAATGCGTTATCTAAATCGCGCTTTGAATTTCGCTGGGAAGACCAATTTAACCTTGGCTTAGACCCCGTTACCGCACGTGAATATCACGATGAAACCTTGCCACAAGAATCAGGTAAAGTTGCGCATTTCTGCTCAATGTGTGGGCCAAAATTCTGCTCAATGAAAATTACTCAAGATGTACGTGATTTTACGGCAAAGTTGGATTCAGGTGAGATAAGCATTCGCATTTTAGATGAAACAATCACCATGACGGCAGAAGAAGGCATGGTGGCCAAAGCAAAAGAGTTCAATGAGACAGGGGCTGAAATTTATCAACCTGCTGTTTTAAAGAAAGCATAAATAATACTATCGGCTATCAGCCTAAAGCAGATGGTCGATTATTTGTCATTGATGGTTTTCTAAGGTAAAAAATGAAAAATATTGTTTGGACAATAGCAAGTTCCGACTCAAGTGGCGGTGCTGGTATTCAAGCTGATTTACATACTATTAACGCGCTTGGTGCGGATGGTTGCAGTGTGATCAGTGCCGTTACGGCGCAAAACTCTGTGGCGGTAAATTTAGTCGAAAGTGTTTCCGATAAAATGTTCATTGCACAGCTCGATACTTTAGCGAGTGATATGCCCGCTAAAATTATAAAAATTGGTCTTATTGCACGTATCGAACATGTAAAAATTCTTGCTGAAAAACTGGCGGAATATCAGACCCTGTGGTGTACGCCACCTTTTATTATCTATGACCCGGTCGCGGTTGCTTCGACGGGTGATGACATGAGCGATGAAGGCATTAAGGAGTACATTAAATCATTACTACTGCCTCTTGTTGATTTGCTTACGCCCAATGCCAAAGAAGTTTTCTCGCTTTCGGGACATATGTTAATCAGTGGTGATTCACTGCAAGGCGCTGCGCAAAAACTGATTCAAATGGGTTGTAAAAGTGTGTTAATTAAAGGTGGTCATCTGCCTTTTCTAGAAGAACAATGTCTCGATTATTGGTTTGATGGCGTGCGTGAAATCGTTTTAACGAGTCCACGTTTAGAAAATGTACATACGCATGGCACAGGTTGCACATTAGCCAGTGCCATTGCCGCGACCATGGCGCAGAATTACTTTATTGAAGATGCGTTAGTGATTGCTAAAGCGTACCTTAACCAAGGCTTAAAAGCCTCAAAACAGTTAGGTGCTGGCGAAGGCTCCATTGCGCATTTGGGCTGGCCTCGTAATAACAATGACTTCCCTGAAGTGGTGTTACCGGAATCAAAAATCGGCTATGAATTGGATCTGCAAGGGACGTTAGAAGCGGGATCAGGATTTGTTAGTTGTGGCACGCATAAGCTTGGTTTATATGCGGTGCTAGACAGTGTTGAATGGCTTGAAAAAGTATTAAAAAGTGGTGTAAAAACATTACAGTTACGTATTAAAGACAAGCAACCCGAGCAGGTTGAACAGGAGGTTATTGATGCCATTACATTAGGCAAAAAATATAACGCGCGCCTGTTTATTAATGACTATTGGCAATTAGCCATTAAGCATCAAGCTTACGGTGTGCATCTTGGTCAAGAAGATATGGATGTAGCTGATTTAGGGTTGATTGCGGATGCAGGGTTACGCTTAGGGCTTAGCACGCATGGTTATTATGAAATATTACGTGCTAAAAAACTCAAACCAAGTTATATCGCATTAGGGCATATATTCCCTACACAAACCAAAGAGATGCCCAGTTCCCCACAGGGAATAGAACGCTTGGCTAAATATGTCGCGTTATTAGCGCAGATACCGACGGTTGCTATTGGTGGTATTAATTTGCAACGCGCTCACGAAGTTTGTAATACCGGCGTGGGCAGTATTGCGGTGGTGACGGCGATCACGCTTGCTGATGATTACCACTCTGTGATTGAGCAATTTAAGCACATTCTGCAACAAAATATTTAATGTTAGGTTTGCTGATGATGACTCGGTAAATGGAAGCTTAAATCAAATAATGAAATAGGAATTATCATGTTAACAGATGCTGAAATGTTGCGTTATAGCCGTCATCTTTTGTTAGAGGATATCGGTGAATTAGGCCAGGAAAATCTTAAAAAGGGCAAAGTACTCATTATCGGTCTGGGGGGGCTTGGTTCACCTGCTGCCCTTTATTTAGCCGCCGCTGGTGTGGGAATGTTAGTGATTTCAGACTTTGATTGTTTAGAAGTCAGTAATCTACAACGTCAAATTGGCTATAAAACGGCTGATATTGGATCCGATAAAGTTGTCTTAATGAAACGCCACCTGGAACAGATTAATCCAGAAATTCGGGTGCGTAGCATTAACGCTGAAATGGATAAAGAGCAGCTTATGATGGAGCTGATGATGGTTAATTTAGTTTTAGATTGCACTGATAATATGGCCAGTCGGCAGATGATCAATGCCGCCTGTGTGGAAGCAAAAATGCCATTGATTGTAGGCGCCGCTATCCGTTTTGAAGGACAATTAATGTTCTTTGATCACCGCCAAGCAGAATCAGCTTGTTACCACTGTTTATTTCCTGATGAGTTGGAACAAACGCTCAATTGTAGTAACGCTGGGGTGATAGGGCCAGTGGTGGGTACTATCGGTACGATGCAGGCGTTAGAGGCGATTAAACATATTACCGGTTTACCTTCTGGTATTAAAAATAAATTAAAACTCTTTGATGGCAAGACCTTAGAATGGCAAACCTTTGCTATCAAAAAAGATGCCCAATGTAGTGTATGTGGAAGTCAACAGTGAAAATAAATGTAAATGAAAAGCGTATTGAGCTTGAGTCTCACTCTAATATCGAACAGCTATTAACGTTATTAGATAGCCCACTTAAAGGCAGTGCAATTGCCGTTAATCAGAAAATTATTAGTCGTCATCAATGGTCGAGTTACCAACTTCAGGAAAACGATCAGGTTTCTCTTTTTCAAGCAATAGCGGGTGGCTAATAAGATGAATAACGATCAATTGATCATTGCAGATAAATCTTTCTCATCACGACTTTTCACTGGTACGGGCAAGTTTAACGACCAAAAAACCATGTTAGCAGCATTACAGGCTTCAGAATCGGAGCTGGTTACCATGGCGTTGAAACGTATTGATATGCAACATAAAGAAGATGATATTCTCGCGCCATTGATAAAAAATGGTATGAATTTATTGCCTAATACTTCAGGTGCGCGTAATGCCAAAGAAGCGGTATTTGCCGCAGAATTAGCCCGTGAAGCGTTACAAACTAACTGGGTAAAATTGGAAATTCACCCGGATCCGAAATACCTATTACCAGATCCGATTGAAACCTTAAAAGCCGCTGAAACATTAGCGAACCTTGGGTTTGTGGTCTTGCCCTATGTACACGCTGATCCTGTTTTATGTAAACATTTAGAGTCAGCAGGTTGCGCTGCTGTGATGCCATTAGGTGCGCCAATTGGCTCTAACAAAGGCATTAAAACCGCCGATTTTTTAGAAATTATTATCGAGCAAGCAAATATACCTGTGATTGTTGATGCAGGATTGGGTGCGCCTTCACATGCTGCCCTTGCTATGGAAATGGGCGCCGATGCAGTATTGGTTAATACTGCAATGGCGGTTGCAGGCGATCCGATTGCCATGAGTCGCGCTTTTGCAAAAGCGGTGCAAGCTGGGCGTGAAGCCTATCTAGCTGGACTTGGTGGGCAAAGCCAAGTGGCGATTGCATCAAGCCCGTTAACGGCATTTTTAGACGCTAGCATTTAATTTTATAACCTTTATAACCTTTATAACCTTATCTATTGGGATCCGCATGACTTTTAGTGAACAGATAAAAAATTATCAGTGGGACGATGTTCGCCTCTCAATTTATAGTAAAACGGTGCGCGATGTGCAGCGTGCCTTGAGTAAATCACGTTTAGATCTTGAAGATTTTAAAGCCTTAATCTCGCCAGCAGCAGAGCCTTTTTTAGAACAGATGGCACAAAAATCACAGCAATTGACCCTACAGCGTTTTGGCAAAACACAGCAGTTTTATATCCCACTCTACCTGTCTAATATGTGTAGTAATATATGTACTTACTGTGGTTTTTCTATGCACAATGCGATACGCAGAAAGACATTAGATAAACAAGAAATAGAAGCAGAATGTGTGGCAATCAAAAAGATGGGGTTTGATCATATATTATTGGTGACAGGGGAGTCAGAGCGCAAAGTAGGCATGGATTATTTTAAGCAAGCTTTACCTATTATCAAAAAGCACTTTTCGCACATCAGCATTGAAGTACAGCCGTTAGATCAAGATGAATATCAAGAGCTTATACAGTATGGTGTTGATTCAGTACTTGTTTATCAAGAAACCTATCATCCTGTTACTTATGCAGAGCATCATCTTAAAGGTAAAAAGTCTGATTTTAAATACCGTTTAGATACGCATGACAGACTCGGTGAAGCAGGTATTCATAAAATGGGTTTAGGGTGTTTAATTGGTCTTGAAGAGTGGCGCACCGATTGTTTTTATGTGGCGGCTCATTTAAGTTATTTAGAAAAGAAATATTGGCAGAGTCGTTATAGTATTTCCTTTCCTCGTTTACGCCCTTGTGCTGGTGGTCTGGAGATAAAATCGGTGATGGATGATAAGCAATTAGTACAATTAATTTGTGCATATCGCCTCTTTAATCCGGAAGTTGAATTATCACTCTCAACACGAGAATCAGAACATTTTAGGGACAATGTGTTACCGTTAGGCATTACCACATTAAGCGCAGGCTCAAGCACTCAACCCGGTGGTTACGCAGAAACGGCAGAGCAAGCACTTGAGCAGTTTGAGATAAGTGATGAGCGTTCTCCGGCGGAAATGGCGGCGCTTGTCAAAGCACAAGGTTATGAAGTGGTTTGGAAAGATTGGGATCACAGTCTCACGAGCTCGACATAATACGCGCACGGACTGCGGATTGATATTAAAGATAGGAACAAACATGCCTGAACATACACCTGAAGAAGAGATCTATGCCACTTTAATAGAGATCCGTGAGCAGCCAACTGCCTTGTATAAAATATTAAAAATAGCCAACCTTGTATCAGGTGGTGGTGAAGCAAAACTGGTTATTTCTGAAGGATATGTTTATTTAAACGGTGAGGTTGAAACCCAGAAACGCAAAAAGATCTACGCCGGTGATATTATCTATTTCAACGAGCAATACTTACAAATAGCGATTGTTGGTGAAGCCGGTGATTATGAAATAGTAGCGCAACCTGAGGCTGAACCTTCAGCGCCACAAGAGACCAAACCTAAAGCTAAAAAAACGCGTAGAGCGATTAGTTTTT
>JBAHZV010000071.1:0-9491 GCA_037132845.1 Psychromonas sp. | reverse complement strand
TGTCGGATCCGAGGTTACTTATCATCTTGTCGCAAGCATGGCGTTAACTCAAGCGATGCCATGATGCTTTTGTTTAAAGGAGAGTTACCTGATTTTACTAAAAAATCAGAGTAACTTCCAATAACACGCTGAATGGTTACTAAATAACATTATTATCCTATGTTAAAAAATAGCTTAAATAACATGTTAAATAATAGATTGAAGCTTGTGCAGTGCATTTTATGACTGTTATCTCACCCGTTATTGATGAGAGAGGGAGTAATTCATACTCTCATCATTCATTTGTTACTCATTATTCGCCCTTTTTTTACTTAAAGACCCCGTCGCTTGCCAGCTTTATTTTCCAATTTTCAAAGAGTTGAATTATTTAAAACCTTTTTCGCGCAGACGTTTATAAACTGTATTTCTACTTACGCCTAGCTGCAATGCGGTTTTTGATATATTACAATTAAGCGACTGATATAAAGACACGATACAATTTTCATCTGATGCAGTATTACTAACCAATGTCTTCTTTTCCTGATCGGCAATGATAGGCTCAACATTTGCGGTGTTGATTTCCATATCAGCAAAAAAGTCATCGGGCAGGTGCTCAAAATCAATCGCTTCATTATCTGACATTGCCAAAGCAATTTGAATGACACTGGCGAGTTGGCGAATATTACCTGGCCATGGATGCTGGTAAAAACTGTGCATTGCACGATCCGTGATCAGGGCCTTTTGATCCTTTTCTGCGTAATACTTAAGCAGAAACTGTATCAGTTTCTGGCGATCATCACGATGACGAACCGCTGGTAACTCTATGTTTAAACCGCTTACCCGATAGTATAAATCTTGGCGAAACCTCCCCCTCGCTACGGCCTCTTTTAGATCACAGTTAGTAGCAGAAACAAGGTTGAAATCAACAGGATAAGATTCCGTACTACCCAAAGGGTTAACTCTTCTTTCTTGTAATACCCGTAATAAACGTGCTTGGACATTGAGTGGCATATCACCAATTTCATCTAAAAATAGTGTGCCTTTATCCGCTTTACGAATGAGCCCGATATAACCTTTACTGTTGGAGCCTGTAAATGCACCTTTCTCATAACCAAATAGTTCTGATTCGACTAACTCTTGTGGAATAGCAGCACAATTTACAGTGATCATATTCTGCTTAGCACGCTTGCTTGAATAATGCAGTGCTTTGACAAAAAACTCTTTACCTACGCCCGTTTCGCCACGGATTAAAATAGGAATATCTTTGTCAATAATACGCTTACTTTGTGCAACCGCTTTCTCCAATACGGGGTCTCCAAAATTAAGATCATCCAAGAGAAATTTATGTTTTTCAGAGACATGCATAGCAGTTAGATTGGGCTTAATTAAGGTTCTGAAATCTAATACACTGGGTTTCTTCTGAGTGGGTTTATGCAATACACCATGTACTCTAAATTGTTGCCGAGTAAGCAGGGGCACTTGAAAACCTTCTGGCTGGTTAATGAGCTGATTCACATTAATATCAAATAAATCTGTAATATTGACCAGTTTTAATTCAACACCCAATACGAGTTCTGCGCGACGGTTAGCAGAAATGACCAAACCATTCTCATCAAATACAATTAATGCCGACCATTGACTATCGATATTCTCGACACTGGTATTAAAGCGCAGTAAAAAGTGTTCATTCTTAAAATGAGAAGTGATCAGTTGATTTTCTATCGCCTGCGACATTATTTTTACTAACCCTAATGTATGTGATTCAGGCAGGTAAGTATCACTTGATATATCTATGACACCCAACATTTCTCTATCTACTCCAAAAATTGGGGCTGCAGATCCTGTCATAAAACGATTAGAAATTAGAAAGTGTTCATCGTGCTGAATTTGTACTACGCTACCGGTTTTCAATGCAGTGCCGATTGCATTGGTCCCTAATGCTGATTCCTGCCAACCACTTCCAGGATGAAAAATTTCTTTATGCTGTTGCTTAATCCGTTGGTTTCCCCAACTTTTAAGTACGTACCCCTGATGATCTGCCAGCATGATCTGGCTTTTACTATTAACCAGTAAGTTTTCATAATATGGCAAGACTTCATTATGGGTTGTGGCTAGAAGTTGGTGATGTTCATCAAGTAATGAAGACAATGAACCGTTATCTAAACGTTCAATATTTGGCTTTGAATGATGCTTCATTCCAGACTCTCTGCATCGCTGCCAGGACCTTGTAATCATCTTTTCATGCGTCATATGATTTAATGGGATTTTGGACACGGTATTAATCTCCTAATGATCATTATCGCAAATGAGTGGTAAAAATGCTGACATTTACTGGCTTGTAACAATTCATTAACTTCACTATCAAAGTCAATAAATATTTAATTTAACTATCACTTAATTAATATATTTGTCTATTATCTCCCACTACTGCATATTCAGCCCTCCTCCCGACACCATAAAACTCTCCCCGTTCATTTATTTTTAAGTCTGTAGGATAAAAAACAATGGCAGATGAACAGAAAATGAACAGCTTGTTACAATCTGTTCACATCATCATCAAAAGTGATCATATTAACCACATAAACTCTCCTTTAAAAAGATATAAACTACAGCGCATTCTATTTTTTATCAATTGGTTACGGTCAAAAATAACACCTTGGCATGTATTTGGCTTTGTAGTGTGACAGTTGGCGAAATCACCAAGATCATGATTTTTGTCTGAAGTTAATTAAAAAGGAGGTTACCACCGTATGTCCCTGACATTGGAAAATGTGACACAGATAGTAGATGGCCAGTACTACATTAATGATGCCAACCTGACTTTTCAACCAGGCTCTTTTAATGTCTTGCTTGGGCGCACTTTATCTGGAAAAACGAGCTTGATGCGTTTAATGGCGGGATTGGATAAACCGACTTCAGGTCGCGTGCTGATGAATGGGATTGATGTGAGTGGAGTGCCCGTTCGGAAACGCAATGTGTCAATGGTTTACCAGCAATTCATTAATTATCCAAGCATGACCGTATTTGACAATATTGCATCTCCTCTGCGTCTTGCTAAAGAATCTGAAACGCTTATCAAACAGAAAGTCATGGAAATTTCAGATATGTTGCGTATCACCCCCTTTCTTTCACGCTTACCTTTAGAATTATCAGGTGGACAGCAACAACGGACCGCGATGGCACGTGCCTTAGTAAAAGATGCGGATATTATTTTATTTGATGAACCCTTAGTAAACTTAGATTACAAACTGCGTGAAGAGTTGCGGCAAGAGATGCGAGAACTGTTTGTTCAGCGCAATACCATTGCGGTATACGCCACAACAGAGGCGAATGAAGCACTGGCGTTGGGAGGCACAACCACGATTTTACACGAGGGTAAAATTATTCAGAGCGGTCCAACCGCAGAAACTTATCACACCCCCTCCAATGTAATTGCCGCAACTTTGTTTAATGAACCGCCGATTAATATGATTTCTGGGCGTATCACAAAAACAGAGGTGACCTTTGATAACACCATTCATTTCCCGTTAACTTCCGAGCTTCTTTCTCTGAAAGAGGGGGATTATCAATTTGGTATACGTCCTAGTCATTTGAGTTTATTACCTAAAAATGACGATGATTTGGAAATATCAGTGCAGGTAGAAGTCGCTGAAATAAGTGGTTCGGAGACATTTTTACACGTCTGTAATGCACATTTCAAAATGGTTCTGCACCTCTCTGGTGTACATAACTACCATGTTGATGAAAAAATAAAAATTTACGTGCCAACTCATAAACTTAATGTATTTGGTGAAGATGGAAACTTAATCCATGCGGCTAGCCGTAGAGTTGAGGGTAATTATCATGGCTGAAATTCACTTAAAATCATTAGCACATAGTTATAATAAAGATGCGCCTAAACCAGAATATGCAATCAGAGAAATGAATCATATTTGGCACGATGGGGGTGCCTTTGCCCTGTTAGGACCCTCGGGATGTGGGAAATCAACGCTACTTAATATCATTTCCGGTTTATTACAACCTTCTGATGGTGATGTATTATTTGATGGCGTAAGAGTTAACGACATTCCACCACAAGACCGTAATATTGCTCAAGTTTTTCAGTTCCCAGTGGTCTATGACACGATGTCGGTATTTGATAACTTGGCTTTTCCGCTACGTAATATGGGCGCGGGTGAAGCTAAAATCCAGTCCAAGGTAAGTGACATTGCCGCAATACTTGAGCTCACTGAAGTACTCCATAAAAAAGCAAAAAACCTCACTGCTGATGAAAAACAAAAAGTATCCATGGGGAGGGGGTTGGTGCGTGATGATGTATCTGCCATTTTATTTGATGAGCCATTAACTGTTATCGACCCACAATTAAAGTGGAAACTGCGTCGCAAGCTTAAACAAATCCATGAGCAGTTTAAAACCACGATGGTTTATGTTACCCACGACCAACTCGAAGCCTCCACTTTTGCAGACAAAATAGCACTGATGTACGAAGGGCAAGTGGTGCAATTTGGAACACCACGCGAACTATTCGAACAACCTAATCATACTTTTGTCGGTTATTTTATTGGTAGTCCAGGTATGAACTTTCTTGAAGTAACACGCAATGAGGAAGGTGTTTGTCTTGGTGAAATAACATTTCCACTGAATAAGATTGAAAAAGAGATCTTAAAAGTAAGCAACTCAAAGAACCTCAAGATAGGTATTCGACCTGAGTTTATACATGTCTGGGATAAGCCAAATGGCAGTGCTTACCGCGCTAAAGTCGAGTTTGTTGAAGATTTAGGTACTTACAAAATTGTGAGTCTAAAGCTTGGAGAACACTTGATTAAAGCGCGCTTACAGGAAGATCAATACGTTCCTCAAGGTCACGCTTATATTAGTTTTCCTGAACAATGGTTAATGCTTTATATCGACGAATTTCTTGTCAATAAGGATGAAAATGATGAATAAACCTTATACTAACCGGGCATGGTTCTTGGTTCTGCCCGTTTTTGCATTGGTAGCGTTTAGTGCCATTATCCCCTTAATGACCGTTGTAAATTATTCTCTTCAAGATATTTTTGATGTGAGTACCCGTTACTTTGTTGGTATCGAATGGTATCGCGAAATACTTAATGATCCTCGTCTACAGGATTCATTAGTCCGCCAGTTTATATTCTCAGGCTCCGTGCTGTTGATTGAAATTCCATTGGGTATCGGTGTTGCACTGATGATGCCTAAAGCAGGCAGATGGTCAATAGCAACTCTATTGGTATTGGCCCTGCCACTGCTTGTACCGCTTAATGTGGTAGGGACTATTTGGCAGATATTTGGTCGTGCTGATATTGGACTGTTTGGCTGGGGACTTAATGCAATAGGCATTGATTATAACTATGCAGCAAATCCAATGGATGCTTGGTTTACAGTGCTCCTTATGGATGTCTGGCACTGGACATCACTGATAGCATTATTGTCTTACTCAGGTTTACGTGCAATTCCGGACGCCTATTATCAAGCAGCAAGCATCGATCGCGCCTCAAACTGGGCAATATTTCGATACATTCAATTACCCAAACTTAAAAGTGTTTTATTGATTGGGATACTACTGCGTTTTATGGACAGTTTTATGATTTATACCGAGCCCTTTGTATTAACAGGAGGCGGACCGGGTAATTCAACAACGTTCTTAAGCCAAGCATTAACGAAGATGGCAATAGGGCAATTTGATATAGGACCTGCCGGTGCATTCTCAATCATTTATTTCTTGATCATTCTCTTAGTCAGCTGGTTGTTCTATACCGCAATGACTCACGGCGATAGTAAATAATTAATGTAAAGGATGTACTTATGAATAAGAAAAAAGCACTGGGGCTTAGCGTATATATAGTGTTCCTGTTATTGCCTATCTATTGGTTATTAGTCATGTCGTTTAAGAGTAATGAGGAGATTTTCAGTGTGCTGAGTTTTTGGCCTGTTGATTTCACCTTTGCTAATTACATGGTTATTTTCACTGATGCAACTTGGTATATGGGTTACTTTAACTCTATTTATTATGTATCACTCAATATGGCAATCACCTTACTGGTTGCATTACCAGCAGCATACGCCTTTTCACGCTTTCGATTTATGGGTGATAAACATCTATTTTTCTGGTTACTGACAAACAGAATGTCGCCTCCTGCAGTATTTTTATTACCGTTTTTTCAACTCTATTCCTCCGTTGGATTATTTGATACCCATATCGGTGTTGCGCTCGCACATTGTTTATTTAACGTGCCATTAGCGGTCTGGATTTTGGAAGGTTTTATGTCGGGCGTACCACGAGAAATAGATGAAACTGCCTATATTGATGGTTACAGCTTTCCTAAGTTTTTTGTGAAAATATTTATCCCCTTAATCCGCTCTGGAATTGGTGTGACAGCTTTTTTCATTTTTATGTTTAGTTGGGTGGAACTCTTGCTCGCAAGAACATTGACTTCGATCGATGCTAAACCAATTGCAGTGGTAATGACACGTACGATTAGTGCATCGGGTATTGATTGGGGGGTATTAGCCGCAGCGGGAGTACTCACTATTTTACCTGGCGTACTGGTCATTTGGTTTGTTAGAAATCACGTTGCGAAGGGCTTTGCTCTTGGCCGTGTATAGAGGATATTAATATGGAATGGATGGCTTGGACGACACCTTCAGCATTGTTTTTTATCGGCATAGCTTGCATTTTATCGACCATGATTTGCTGGGAAATAATAAGTCCTTGTATAGCAAGAAAAGGATTTTTTCCGATTGAAACAACACGTGGTGATAGATTATTTATTAGTTTATTGAGTGGCGCATTTATTCATTTAGGATTTATTGGATTCACAGAACTGTCAATCTGGGTTCCTTTCCTTGTTGCCATAATTTGGCTACTTATTGTTATGAAATGGGGGTGACCCAATAATAGAGTACCGATAACCTTACTTAAGAATGTGTGATGGCACTGTACGTGCCGACATAAAAACGATGCACTTTTAATAATAAAAGGAAGAACATAATGTTAGATAACAACAAATCAGTATTTAAACTCGGACGTTTGAGTGTTGCGATGTTAATTGCAGGATGTAGTAGTTTGGCATTAGCAGATCAGTATAGTGATGCTGCTCAGGACTGGGTTGATTCAGAATTCAAGCCCTCTACACTAACTGAAAAACAGCAAATAGATGAAATGAGTTGGTTTATTGAAGCGGCAAAGCCTTATCGTGGTATGGAAATAAATGTTGTATCAGAAATTCTTACCACCCATGAATATGAGTCTAAAACCTTAGCTAAAGCCTTTTTTGAGATTACTGGTATCAAGATAAATCATGATTTGATTCAAGAGGGTGATGTGATTGAAAAAATACAAACTCAAATGCAATCAGGACGTAATATTTATGATGCATACGTTAATGACTCGGACTTAATCGGTACACATTTCCGCTATGGTAAAGTTGTGCCAATCAGTGATTTTATTGCTGGTGACGGCAAAGAAGTGACTTTACCCACCTTAGATTTAGACGATTTTATTGGCTTAAGCTTTACCACTGGGCCAGATGGGAAAATCTATCAATTACCTGATCAACAGTTTGCTAATTTATATTGGTTCCGAGCAGATTGGTTTGAACGTGAAGATCTTAAAAGTAAATTTAAAAATGAATATGGTTACGAGTTAGGTGTACCTTTAAACTGGTCTGCTTATGAAGACATTGCTGAGTTTTTCTCGATTAAAGTGCGAGAAATTGATGGTAAACGTATTTATGGCCACATGGATTATGGTAAAAAAGATCCTTCTTTAGGCTGGCGTTTTACTGACGCTTGGTTTTCTATGGCCGGAGCTGGTGACAAAGGTATCCCTAATGGTCTGCCGGTTGATGAGTGGGGAATTCGTGTAGAAGGTTGTAACCCAGTCGGTTCTAGTGTCTCTCGTGGTGGTGCAACAAATGGTCCTGCGGCTGTGTATGCAACAGCTAAATATGTAGATTGGTTGAAAGCATATGCGCCACCTGAAGCGGCTGGCATGACCTTTAGTGAGTCCGGGCCAGTACCTGCTCAGGGCAATATTGCACAGCAAATATTCTGGTATACCACCTTTACTGCTGACATGATTAAAGAGGGCTTGCCTGTAGTAAATGAAGATGGCACGCCAAAATGGCGCATGGCCCCATCTCCTCGAGGCCCATACTGGGAAGAGGGCATGAAACTTGGTTATCAAGATGCAGGCTCTTGGACTTTCTTAAAATCAACACCGCTTGAGCGTCGTAAAGCCGCATGGTTATACGCACAATTTGTAGTTTCTAAAACAATTTCATTGAAAAAGACACTCGTTGGTTTAACACCTATTCGTGAATCAGATATTAATTCACAGGCAATGACTGACATGGCACCTAAGTTAGGTGGTTTAGTTGAATTTTATCGTAGTGATGCACGTAAACAATGGACACCAACGGGTACAAATGTGCCAGATTATCCTAAGCTTGCACAGTTATGGTGGCAATATGTTTCTGAAGCAGCGAGTGGTGAAAAAACAGCACAACAAGCAATGGATGGTCTAGCAGCAGCTCAAGATAAAGTGATGAGCCGTATAGAGCGTAGTAAAGTACAAGGTGAATGTGGTCCGAAACTTAATCCTAAGAAAGATATCTCTTTCTGGTTGAGTCAGCCTGGCTCGCCAAAAGCGAAATTGGCTAATGAGAAACCGCAAGGTAGAACTATTTCTTATAAAGATCTAATTAGTAAATAGTTTACCGCTTTGTTGAACTTAAAAACCGGCTTCGTCGCCGGTTTTTTTATGCTCATTTAATGCTCAGGAAGGTCGTTTAATGATGATGAGTAATTGCTGTTCAATTCTCATTCCTAAGCATATATCCACATTATAACCCTGAATGGAGTGTGCACGTTGAAACAAACGTTATTGTTGAAAGACAATTTGATCAATAACAGATTAATTATCTTGCTTATAAAAGCTGTTTTTTTAGATGATATTTAATCATTAAATTATTGTATTCGTTATAATTTCCACATATATATAAATTAATTGAACTAGCGCGCTTAAAGGTGGCGCATTGGAGGGATGAGATTGCCAAAGGTTAGCGTATAAACCAACTCTTTTAGGTAAAAAGCTGGCTTAGATTTAGAGGCGTACTTTTGATAAACGTTGTTATTTACCAAGCTCATGTGCGCTTAAAATAGCCGACAATACAGATTCAGCGGTCACTTTAAAGGGCATGTTATGAATCGTTTCTCCCTCAACACACGAAGCAGTGGCTACCTCCCGTAGCTTGTCCATATTCAACTCTTTAACACCCATCATATGTAAGTTAGTTGGTAGACCCACAGATTTACAGAATGCTAATACTTCTTGGATTTCTGCCATTGGTGCATTTTCTAATACCAAATGTACTAAGGTACCAAAGGCCACTTTTTCACCATGGTACAGGTGATGGCACTCTTCCAGTTTAGTTAATCCATTATGCACGGCATGTGCAGCAGCAAGACCACTACTTTCAAAACCGATACCG
>JBAHZV010000068.1:0-5392 GCA_037132845.1 Psychromonas sp. | reverse complement strand
TCGCTTAGTGGCAAACCAAGCATCTGCTAGAAAGTAATCTGCATGAATGCCACCACGTATCGCTCTTGCTATCATATCGCATACCATGTCTGGTTTTGTTTGGTCTTTAGATTGCTGGTAGCGTTTTGCCGCAATACTGCGACCATCTTTAAACTGATAATCAAGTGCTTGTTCTTTGCTTTTACTGATAAATATTTCATTGTCAATGGGGGTAAATTGCTCATCGTTTGCAACACCAAGCGTGACTATCTGCTGACCCATTACGCAACGCCCCGTTAAGTGATCAAAGTGACTTGATACACCTGGCATTTTTTTACCACGCCTTGTTTTTACTGAGTCATCAATGACAAAGGCATTAAGTTTGTTTTTCTTGTGGGTCTTCAATATTTTTTTAGCGGTTAATAGTTGCAGTTTTCGCCAGTCTAAATCTTCACGATTGAGTAGGTCATATAGCGCATCTTTTTTTGCATCAGAAAAGCTTAATAGTGAATCTCTTGAAAACATAGCAACAGAGTCTACTTTTAGCCAAACCCAGAGCATCAATAAGTACACGACATCTTCCACAGGAGTGCCAGATCGCTTGCTGAATTTAGCTTGGCGCAATATGGCTTTAAAACCAAGGCTCTTCCATGTGGTGCTAAAAACATTGTCAATATTAAGGTTGCTTTGACTTAAGAAATCAGCGGCTAATGATGGTAAATTTACAGTCTTTGTGTCAGAATTCATTTAATGTCTCGTGTGGTTTTTTGTTTTGTCTAGTTAACAAATGTTTTACCATGTCGAGACATTAACTTCTTTTATATCATTCACTTATATGTAAATTATTGTTTTATTTCAACTCCGAAACTTGAGTTTTAAATATCTCTTAAATAATATTGAATGGCTTAGCTGAATCCATACTACTTACCCCTTGACTGCCTAAGGAATTTTCTACTTTAAATATATTTATGAGCATGGAGGCATTATTAATGAATTATTTCATCGCTTACAACAAATATTGCAAGCAATGCTTGCTGTAAGCTGAGTATAAAATGATAATAAAGCTAAGTTGCACAGCTAATGATTTGTGTAGAATAATGATAACCGTAATAAAGACTAGAATTATTCATTAACATAATTGTAGGACTGTTGCTAAGTTGACGATATTCTTATTCACTCACGGCTATACAGCGCTTTTTAGTGGGCCATGCATTAAGTACCGCTTTAACGAGTGTCGCCAAAGGGATAGCAAAAAACACCCCCCAAAAACCCCATAAACCACCAAATACCAGCACCGCAACAATAATAATAACCGGATGTAAACTGACCGCTTCAGAAAAAAGTAGCGGCACAATTAAATTTCCGTCGATTGCTTGAACAATGCCATAAGCTATCATTAAATAAACAAAGTCAGCAGAAAGCCCCCATTGGAAAAGTGCAACAACCGCAACGGGCACCGTCACGGCGGCGGCTCCAATATAAGGAATAAGCACCGAGAGTCCTACAAGTACTGCAAGGAGTGCTGAATAACGTAAATCCAAGAAGAAAAACACAAAATAAGTAACAATACCAACAATCAAAATTTCAATGACTTTACCACGAATATAATTAATGATCTGACCATTCATCTCAACCCAAACTTGCTCTACTAATTTAATATTCTCAGGTAAAAATTGTTTAACACTATTGGTTAGTTGATGCTTATCCTTAAGAAAAAACATCATCATCAACGGCACTAAAATGGCATACACAATAAGGGCTGCAATATTAAGTAATGAGCTATAGGAGTGTGACAATAAAAAGCCACCACTTTCTAAAATATAATAACTAATATTTTCAATAATTAATGTCGTGGTGTCATGATCAATTAAATCTGGATACTGGCTAGGCAACGTTGCAAGATAAAGTTGTGCCTGATTAAACATAATAGGCAAATCCTGAAGTAGCGAGGCACCTTGTTTGAAAACAGTGGGTAGAATGCCTAAAAAAGCAAATACGGATAACGTGATAAACAGTGTCATAACAAGAAAGGTAGAAAGAGTACGATTAACGTTAAAGCGCATTAAATAATTCACGGGCCAGTCAAGCATATACGCGAGTATTAACGCCACAAATAAAGGAGCAAGAATACCTCCAAAAAAATAAACGGTAAAAAAAGCACCGATTAAAAGTAAAAAAAGCACACTTAAATTTGGATCTGAGAAACGATTTTTATACCAAGCGGTTAGCTGTCTTAGCATTATTTTTACCTTTATTACTGTTAAGGATGATTAATGAAAAAAAATTTTCATTATTTAAAATGTGATATTGATAGAATTTTTTATCTAAATATAAAATAATATCAAGCATTGAAGATTCAGTAGAAAAAAGAAGTTTTAGTGAACTATTTTCATCCTCATTTGTCGATAATAACGCACGCTTTAATGTAACTAATGCAAGTGGACAGCGCATTGAGCGTAAATCCAATACGTTCATAGCCTACCTCAAGTGAATCAAAGGAGGCATTATTACCTTTGCCACTAGAGAAGACAATCACCATTGCCAATAATATTAGCAGTTTCTGTAAAAAAGCCCTTATCTTACACTTGCCGAGTTAGTATTTTTAAGTAGTATGGGTATACTATTTTTCTTTTTTCCTTTTATAAATGAGACGTTAATGTGTTTAACAAATCAATAATCGTATCTCTCTATTTTATGTTCCTCTTGTTATCAGCGCCCAGTCACGCGGCGAATGAGTTGCCAGAAATAGGCACTGTTGGTGCAAGTGCATTAACCATTGAAAAAGAAAAAGACTATGGCTGGGCATTTCGCTTAATGGCAAATCAAGCATTGCCTATCATCCATGATCCGGTATTAAATAATTATATTGATGGTCTTGGACAAAATATTGTCGCCCATGCAGACTCGGTGAAATTACCTTTTTATTTTTTTCTCATTGAAGACAGTGAAATCAATGCAGCGGCTTTTTTAGGTGGCAATGTAAAAATACACACAGGACTGTTTTTATACGCCCAAAATGAAAGTGAACTCGCTGGCGTTGTTGCGCATGAGGTCACTCATATTACCCAACGCCACCTCGCTCGTATGTTAGAACAACAATCGTTTAATAGCCCCGCGTCACTGGCCGCAATTGTAGGCTCTATATTACTGACTTTAGTCTCCCCTACCGCAGGCATGGCAGCACTGAGCACAACGATGGCGGTCTCCATGCAGACACAGATAAACTACACACGTCAAAATGAATATGAAGCCGATCGCATCGGTATTAGTACGCTTTATAATGCTGGCTATGATCCCTACGGCATGGCAAATTTTTTTGGTAGATTAGCAGAAAAATATAAATATGCGACATTACCACCACAAATGTTATCCACTCACCCACTGCCGGAAACACGTTTAGCAGAGGCACGCTTGCGCGCCGCACAATTTGAGCCTCGAAAAATTAATAGCAACCTCAATTATCAGCTGAGCAAAGCGCGTATTACCGTGCGTTACAATAATGTAACGGGCGTGGCTTCAATTAATTATTACCAGAATCAACTTAAAAACAATCACTATCAACTCAAAGAAGCGGCAGAATACGGTCTTGCACTTTCTTATTTCAAAAACAAAAATTACCAACAAGCCTATACATTGGTAAAAAAACTGCTCGACAAAAACCCTAACAACCTTTTCTATGTTGATTTTATGACCGATGCTCTGATTGCGCTTAATCAAACAGAAAAAGCGATTCAAATACTTACCCCCTACCAACAAAATATGCCTGAAAATGCAATCGTGACCTTAAATCTTGTTTTTGCACTACAAAAAGAAAAAAAATATCAACAAGCTGATATTTTATTGCAACGCTTTTTACGTACTCACCCTGATCATATACTCGCACACCAATTAGCAATAGAACTCAACTTCGCAATGAAAAACCGAGCTAAAGAACATGCATATAGAGCACAATACTTGGCGCTTCAGGGGCGTTTTAGAAAAGCCAGTCAGGAAATGGGAGTCGCATTGGTTTATGCAAAAAGCAACTTGGATCAAGCGCGTTATAGTGCCTACATTGAGCTTTATAGAAAACAAGATCTGCGCTTACAATCATTGCAGGAATAACCTTGATAGTAATAAAAAAATTGAATAATAATCGATTTTTAATCACTATACCCGTTATCAACTAAGATGCTTTATTCAACGCTAACTCGGATGCCAAGGCAAGTGGTAACATAATGACCTTACGCGCGATTAACTGCGTGAATCCTCTCTCGGTAGGATTAGCCCTTATCGAAGGCAGTCACGCTGTCTTGCCACGGTGACGCTTTTAATTTAACTCCTTTCTCAATAATATTTACCGACCAAAATATTGATTAATAATAGCCTCTAAATTATTTTCAAGTCGTTCTTCAAAATGCTCAAAACGTTGATCAAACAGCGCAAGATACTGCGTAACTTTCTCTAAGCTAAGCTTTTTATTGGCCAATTGAAATTCCATCTCCGGCAGGCGCTTATCAAATCGAGGAACGATTGCCCAGTTGATATAAATATCTGCACAAGCTTGAAGTTGAAGTTGGGCAAATTCACAAAAATCATTGATATACTCAACGCCATTTGGCCCTAAAGAACCGGGTTCCATACGAAAAATAACCGTCATTTTTTTATGATGAGAAAACTTATTGACAACGACCAAGCGAGTCCCTCCTTTATCAGATTTAGTAATACAAAAAACAGGTGCATTGCACGCAATCGTACGCCCTGACATGTCCCTTTTCCTGCGTAATAATTGACCACTGAATTAAACAAAATGGGCTAGGTTATAATGAAAAAGAAACCATAAATTATACTTGAACGTTAAAACTTGATAATGGAGTAACACGAGCACTATTTCGATAAAAGCGATTAATATGGACGTTGCGTTCACTCATCAATTTCTCTGTATGAGAATCGAGATTATTAACATGGGATAAATGAGCCGTCTCAGTAAAATGCTCTGGTATCTTTGTTTCAGCCGTAACAGATGTGCCACTATGTCCATCTTCATTATTATGACTATTGGCTTCTACTATTTCACTGCGTGCTTGGGCGGCCATTTGCTCAGCTTTAGCAACGACTTGTATATCTTGTGCGGAGGGATCCACAGGTGCAAGCGCGGCTGCTTTTATCTGTTGCGCTTTTTGTAGTGTTGCCTGTGGATCCCCCGGAATCTTTGATGTATCAATAGCAACCTCGCCTGAAATGGCATATTTGACACCATCAGGCCCCGTTTTATAACGATAAACAGGTGAACTTGCATGTCGCCCACCAACAGAGGTATGGGCTTGCTCATGCGCGCTAATTTCTACATCACGTGATTTTAATGCACGAATAACATCTAATTCAGCCTCACTAAAAGCACTCTCTTTTCTACTATCAGAATGCGGTGTTTTAG
>JBAHZV010000054.1:0-14251 GCA_037132845.1 Psychromonas sp. | reverse complement strand
CATTGGCGCGTCTATATTTTCATTAGTTTTTAGAGGGTTCGGGGGGGATGATTTAGTACGTGATTTCCTCACTAATTTACCTGGTGGGGTATTTGGTGCAGTATTTTTAGTGATGCTAGTCATGTTTTTCTTAGGCTTTTTCCTCGACTTTATTGAAATAACCTTTGTAGTTATTCCCATTGTTGCCCCTGTTTTATTAACCATGGGGATTGATCCAGTTTGGTTAGGCATTATGATTGCGCTAAATTTGCAAACTTCCTTTTTAACGCCTCCTTTTGGGTTCTCACTGTTTTATTTACGCGGCGTTGCGCCAGATTCAGTCTCTACACCACAAATTTACCGTGGGGTTATCCCTTTTATTGCAATTCAGATCATGGTCATTGCGTTAATCGCATTCTTCCCACCATTGGCAACTTGGTTACCTGATTTGGTTTATGGGTGATGTTTTTTTGGGGGGCTTGATAACGGAAATTAGATTTTCTTGAATACTTGAATATTTATTGAAAAGAGAGTGGATATTTCCTTTTTAATGGGTGAATATTAAGGATATTAGATTCGCCTACCTTAGCCAAGGTACGATGGAATTAATTGACTCATGTTAAATTCAATGAGGGCTAGCATTGAGTAATCCTTGATATCTGTAGAATTGTTTATGTTGATTATAACCGCCAGAGAAGGCAAAGTACTTTATTACTATTATAAGTTAAAATTAAAAAGTGTTACTAAGTTCGATTTAAGTGATACAAATCTTTGCTTACTGAAAACTCAGAATCAGTAGAGAGTTTAACGTTGACCCCTACTTTAAAACTGTTTTAGCTCTATCAATTAATAGCGCTAATATATTAAATATTTTTTCACTAATGGATCTGATAGATATGAATACGAGAGAACTTACGCAAGGTGAATCTGAAAAAGTTGCAGTTTTAAAGAGCTCTGGCATTGTTTATGAACTACTTTTTTTAACTGATACGGGTCTTACAAAAAGTATCTTGGATGCTACAGCGCCTATAGTTCAGTTATTAAAAACTAAACGCATACATGACTATGATTCTCAGAGTTTTGGTACTGAACATAAAGTAATGTTGCCATGTATTATTTTAAGTAATGCTCATCGTGAAGAAACACAGGCTTCGCTATATCGTGCAAATGGTAGAGGTGATACACGATTTTGGCCTGGAAGATTCCATAATTTTGCATTAGCCGAGCAAGTGTTCGCGTTATTTATCGAAAATAGTAATATTGTAGTTTTAAACTTATCGGATGGTCTGCCACTTAATGCAACTGATGGTTCTGACTTTTCTGAGATATTAGATCGTATTAACTTAGACTCAAGTGAATTCATTGGTGTCGCAGACTTCGGAGAAGAAACTGAAGTTCAAGATCCTGTTAGTAGCGAATTAGATGAACCATCTCGTTTTGAAGTTTCTAGTTATGGCTGGGACAGTGATGTAGAAGGTCTTGTGAAACGACTCAATCGTGGCGATATTAAATTGCCGCGCTTTCAACGCGGTTTCGTATGGAGTACCGTGGAACAATCTAGATTCATAGAATCTTTGATTCTTGGTTTACCTGTCCCAAATATCTTTCTTGCACTAGACCGAGTCACCAAGAGCTTAAATATTATAGATGGGCAACAACGACTAAAGACTCTTCAGCGGTATTTAGGTGGCAAATTTCCCATATCTAACAGTAAAAAAATTCATGAAGATCTTCGCGGGTGCTACTACAACCGTGATGTGGCAAAAGGTGAAAAATCTAAAATTCTTGAAGATGCCGATGAACGGACATTAAGTGATTCTATTTTACACAGCATTGTTATAAAACCAGATCCTTCTTCGGATAGTCCTGATTATGGTCAGGAATATAATAACGCAGTAGTACAAATATTTAGAAGATTGAATACCAGCGGAAAAGCTTTGCAACCACAAGAAGTTAGGTCATGTATTTTCTATGGCGCATTTGATGAGCTTATCCATGAGCTAAATAACAATACAGCATGGCGCAGTTTTTTCGGTGCCATACATAGTCGATATAAAGATGTTGAAACTATTTTACGATTTTTTGCATTATATGAAAACTTTGAAAAGTATAAAGCCCCAATGCCCAGTTTTCTTAATAAATATATGGAAGTAAATCGTAATATGGATGAAGGCAAGAGGTCAGAATTGGAGCAACTTTTTGAAAGAACTACTAGTCTTCTTCTTGACGCTTGCGGTCCATCACTATTTAAAACTAGTGGAACCTTTCTTTTATCAAAATTCGACGCTGTAACAGTTGGCTTCGCGAAAGCGCTGGTTGCAGGAGCTACTTTTGAAAAAGAAGAAATAAATTCAAAGGTACAACAACTACTTGATCATGAATACTACAAAAAATTTACGGTTGAATTTATTAATGACACTGGAAATGTAAAAGGTAGGATTAATACCGCAATAGAAATATTTAAAGGGTAGAGTTATGGCATCTCGTTCACAGCATCAAGGCCACGATAAATATAAGTCTAGAATCATTCATTTGTTTAAATTATATGCTGAAGATATTAATACCGAAACACAGGCTGATAATGCCAAATATCTTGCTGTTTTGGTGTCCGGTTATTTAGAACAAGCCATCAAAGAGATCCTTCTACAATACGCGTCTTCAATATCAGCAAAACCGATTTCAAAGTATATAAAAGAGACCTGGCCAACATCAAAGAATATGACGGCAACTAATATTGAAAGTATTTTAGAGCAATTTAATGAAGGATGGTCTAAAGAGTTTTCTGATTGGTTGAAAGTTACTAAAAAGAGAGAGGGGAGAGGAAATAGGAAGGAAGATAGAAAGGGAGATATAAACTCAATAGTGAAGTGGCGTAATTACATTGCTCATGGACAAGAATCAAAGACAACAGGTGTTACCCTCGTGTCTGTTAAAGAAAAATTCATCACAATTAAAGATTTAGTTTCATTGATAGAAACGATGGTGAAATCGTAAATTTAAAAAATATTTTACTAAAATGGCTGCTATAGATGGATACGGAGACTTACTACTTAAATATTAAGTAGGAAGTCTATTCAACAACTCAAGGATAGAATTGCCTAGCTTAAGTCCTAAAAGTGGCGGTACGGCATTACCTACTTGCGTATACTGTGGCACTTCAAAGCGTCTCATCTTACCTCCTGTTGTCACTTTTGAACGAAATGTGAACGCATCTGGAAATGATTGAACCCTAGCCATTTCTCTAACCGTTAACGTACGCAACTCATGGTCATCATAATGACACGTATCGTCTGGTATAGATAATGCCGCCGGTGCTGGTTCTGATGCATTAAGCGCTCTTTGTGTTCGTTTTTTAGTAGGGTGTTGTAATAAATGGTTAATTAAATCGAACTTAGTATTAAATTTAATGTAGTCACCCTCTTCAGAAACATACTCATGATCTTTAAGTTCATTCCATGTAGTATCACATAGGCTTGATGATTCCCCTTTTAATATACTAAATACCTGTTTACCCACATCTCGGCTACATTTTTGTATCACTTGATATATTCTGAATCTTCTTTTGACTAAATTGCTATTATTTCTCGGCTCATGATTAGTTGTCGATACAGTTCGACCCAATACGGGTTTAAACTGTTTATTTAGATTACGGACAAAATCAGATTTTTTACTTGAATTATTTAATCGCAAGTCATGGATGGCCTCTTTTACTGATACCTCTTTTTGATCTACCAGTGAAGCTAGAAATGAGTTACGGATCAAATCACAGTCTTTCTCGTTTTTGGCATCGAAGCAATGGTAATTATTGATATCAACAACCTTACCGGCTTTTACTTTCTTAAATAGGTCGATACACGGTGAAAATAATACACTTTCAGCCTTACAGAAAGATGATGATAGACCTTGATAAACATCTTCTCTAATACTGATCATAATAAATCGAGGACGATTTTGCGGAACCCCTGCTAACCGAGCATTGATATGCAAGCAAAGAGGAATATAACCTTTACCAGCAAAAGTTTTAGCTACTTCAAACCACGCATGGTAACTGATTCCATCCTCTTTAAACGCACGAAGTATACCAGTGACATTTTCTAGAATTACGAATTTTGGTTGTACCATGCCGACAAACTTTGCGAACTCCCAAGGTAATGAGTTTTTATCGCAATTTTTTCTACGTAGCCCTGCAAGGCTAAAACTCTGGCAAGGTGGGCCACCAGAAACAAGATCTATACCATTATCTCCAAATCCGCTTTTAACAGCCTCTAGTAGTTTAGGGCGACTTTCTAACAATTGGTTTAGATGGATAATATTACCAACTAAGAGCTTTCCCTTAAGAAGGATCGGAGCTTCGGGCACATCTGTTACGCCACTACCAAGCTCTGGGTATTCGAATGGATTCTCTCGAAGACGACGACTTAAATTATCAAACTGGCTACTAATCCAATACGCTTTGTCACTTTTTTTTCCTTGCTTTGCAAGCTTATCTAAGTCCTCACCTAGTAAGTTATATACAAAGGTTTCGCTGGCCATTGGAGATAAGTCATTGGCAAATGTTAATTCAAAACCCGCAAGTTCGAGGCCTAGAGATAGCCCGCCGCAACCTGAAAAAAGTTCTATGTGGTTCAAATTTATACTCGTTGATACAGTGAAAAGAATAAAGCAAGTATTCTAATCTATAAAAGAGGTAAAGTCCAGGGTGTTTTGAGGTAGAAAATGTAAAGTTTGGATTTGGTTTTTAAACTTAACTATTTTAATTTAGGAGTTAATGAGAAATATTTCTAGTAAGTTATTTGTTTTTCAAATGGTTATGTTTTTTGTGGTTTTTAATAAAAACTAGTCATCATGTTAGTATCTATAACTAACAAAAAAGCTAACTATCATACTAAAGCATCATCTTAATGGGTGCTGGGTTTTGAGTTATATTTTTAAAATAGTACTATTTTCCATATTTCCTACCATTCTCTCAACTGTTGCATCTCTTTTAGCCGTTCTCGTTGTAACAATAACGCATCAAAGAGAGCATCAACTGACTTGTTATTAGCCGCTAAACCCGGCAAGGCAATATTAGCCTCTGCAAAAAATCGCTGGCTTTGTTGATTTTTAAATAGCGCTGAAGGTTCTGTTTTATTATCAGTGTCAGTATCAATAAGCCAAGCGTCTTGCCACCAATCGGTAATGCGCTGTTTTGCGCTGTGCATTTTTAGTTCTGTCGGCAAGCGATCGCTTTTTTGACCATTTACTTTATTGTCTGTGGGTAATAAATTCCATAAGTCATTATTAGGCCAGCGTGCAAAGGGCATGCAGTGATCGATTGCATATTTACTTTTTAAGCTTTTATTCGTCCATACGCAGTTATGTAAAGCGCCTTGAGTTTGTTTAAGGCTTTCAAAACGATTACGTACTTCAGTGGTAGTGCGTTTGGCTTCTAACCAATTTAATGCACTGTATAATTGATGTTGCTGTTCAGGTAGTTGATAGTGCAAATTTCCTTGGTAACTCGCCATGGTTTTTACCCACTCAGAAATAAGCACGGGCTCTATCCAACAAGCATAACGGCTAAAGGCAATCCACAAATGTTCGGGTAATGAGAACTCTCCCCAAGCATTTAGTGACGATAAATCTAAAAAGAGAGAATCTTTAGCACGCACACTTTTACTTTCAACTTCAAATACACCTTTTTTACTGTTTGGATAAGTGATGAATTTGCAGGGCATATGCTTAATATTTTGACTACAGGCTGACAACATTTTGTACATTGCCTTGGCATCATCACCGATAAATAAATTACCAATACGATAATCAGAAGCTTGACGTTCTGTTAACTGATGCCAGCCTTCGGCTTTCATAAAACCCATATTGTTATTTTTATTGGGAGTTTGAAATATATGATGTTGGTCGATTAAGTGTTTATATTGGTGTGCCCAATATAAGGCAACCAACCCCATTGGCAATATGATGCGGTTATCTTCACGGCGAATAACAGCACCAGGATGACCATCTGCAATACGTAACAATACGCGCATTAGTGCCAATTTATGGGTGCCTGACTTACCATCATTAAGTGCGACATGACGAATAAAAGGAAAGGCACCACTACCATCATCAGGAAGTTGTAATACCACCGTTTGCCATTTAACATCATTGCGTCCAATAACATCATCATTTTTATCGGTGACTAAAAGAGGGCTTAAACCAAACTGTTTGGCTAATAGAATCAGTTGCTCACTACATACGTCAAAGAATTTACGTTTGTCATTACATGGGCCGTGTCGTAATGAGATAACCAGTGTGCCACCGGGTTTTAGCAGGTTGGCCAGTTTACGCAGAGCGCGTGCACGTTGTGATTCGGGAATGTGCATCCAAACGGCGCTCAATAATATCAGATCAAAACTGATTTCTTGTTTGGTCACTGTATTTAAGTCAGGTAATGAATCTTGTAGCCAGTTAACCTTTAACCCTTGAGTCTGTTGTTTACCCAGTTCGGCCAACTTTAACGCTGGCTCTATGGCGGTGACCGAGATGTTATGATTGGCACCTTGCTTTGCTATATATTGACTATCGCGTCCTGCCCCCGCACCGATATCTAAAATTCGTGTATCGGCTTTGTTTAATAACGGTATTAAATACTCGAGCCAAGGCGCATGTACTTCTTCAAAGCTCTTTGAAAGGTACAGTTCGCTTAACTGATTGGCATTTTCATTGTAGAAATTTGTTGACATGATTATCTTATATTACCTTCATTTTTACTCGGCATCTGCACGGGTTTAATAACAGTAAGTTCACGTTTAGTAGGCTTTTAAATTGCTGTATTTATGCGCATTTTATTACAGGGAAAAATACAAAAAAAAGTTGCTATAGATACTACCACTTTATTATTTTGTGAGTGTGGTGGTGATAGGTTTTTTAACCTAAATATTGATGTAAAACAAACCCATTATGTAGAATGAAATGAAATGAGATTTGTTGATGATTATTAGACCGACACAATTTTGTTGTTGAGGAATCATTGCCATTAATTGTGTAGGTGATTTAGGGGTAAATCACCTACACAAGGGCAGCACGAAGTTGATACTGATTATATGGATTGCATTATTTTTTCGTTTGAAACCTGATAAACAAACAGCGCGGGTAACAATGCGAGAATGCTACCAATAAACAAAATAGTTAATGCAAATCCCCAGTCCTGTGTACCTAATGTCGCTTCTATGCTGAATTGTACTTGGCTACTGAGCAGGTGGCTTATCCATTGCACTTCAATCGTAGCTAGTAACATGCCGAGTAATACGCCAACTGTCATCAAGCTAAAGACAAACAACCAAACAGAAACTAATAAATAGTTACGCGTTGCCCCTATGGTACGCAAAATAGCAAATTCTCTTTTGAACAGGGCAAATAAAGCTGCAATGCTGAATAGCAATGAGAGCATGACTAAGGCTTCACAAATCAAGGTGATGTAACTCATTAATAGGCGTGCATCACCCATCATGCTATATAGGCTCACCATGACTTCAGCAGGAAAAATAGCCTGTGTTTCATTGGTGCTGAAATCGCTACGTAACCCATAAGCACTCGCTATAGAGCTTGGCTTTACGACAAAAGCAGAAACTGGCTTTAAGGGTGAGTGTTGATCAAATTTACCAAGCTGGATGGTTTCATCATGGCCATTTTGGTGCTCTCCCTGATGTTCATGTTCATGCGTATGGCCATCGCCTAATCCGTGTATATCCCAAGTGGCTTCAACGGCAACCAAAATGGCATTATCCCAAGGGGTGCCAGTAAGGGGAAGTTTGCGTACTACTTGGTAATTCACATGGTGGGTGTTTTCTTCCATGTCATATTGATCATTACTTTCTAACATGCCATGTTGAGGCTGAAAATAATCTCCTGCATTTAACGCTACATTGGCGCCAACAAAGGCCGCTTGCATATTAGGAAATTGTACTTTTTCACCGTATAACGCTTCTAACAATACTGCCGTGGTGCCAATAATGGGGCTATTTTGATAGCCATCACCTAATACAATAGGTGCAAACCACTCTATGCGTTTATCATCGAGTAACTGAAACCAAACATGGGTTGGAACAGTTTCTAAAAAACCAGTTTGTAAAAAAACGATGTCTAAAATTAAGTCTGTTTTAGAGCCCGGTGCACCAATAATAAGATCAAACTGATCCGAGACATTCGCGCTACTTTGTTTGATTGCGCGTTCTTGGGAGAGCAGGGCAACTCCCAGTGATAAGGCAATGCTAAACAGTGAGATAAAAATAAAACAAGGCCATCGATATTGAAGATACCAAGCTTTAAGCAGCATCCATGGATTCATGTTGTATCACTCCTCTGTGTAAATTTAAGATATGATCCGCTTGCTTGATGATAAGCGGATCATGACTGACGGTTAATACAAACTTTCCTAAGGTGGCTTGCGCTTTGATCTGCTCAATTACAAATTGGGCGTTTTCTTTATCCAGTGATGCCGTTGGCTCATCGGCTAAAATAATCTCAGGTGAGCCAATAAAAGCACGCGCTAAGGCAATGCGTTGTCTTTCGCCTCGGGAAAATTTATTAATGTTTTTATGCACATCTTGAATGGCAAAACTATCCAGCAATGCTAAGGCTTGTTGGCGTAATTCGTGAGGTATGGTGTAATGAGAAAAGCTATGGGGCAATAAAATATTGTCTAATGCAGATAAGGAGGGCAGTAGATGGAAATCTTGAAATATAAAACCAATATTTTTATTTCGCCAATGAGAGCGGGCAGACTCAGAGAGCGTATATAAAGCTTGTTTTTGCCAATGAACTTGTCCTTGTGTAGGTTTAAGTTGCCCTGAAATCATGTGTAAAAAAGTTGATTTTCCCGCACCAGATGGTCCCGTTAAAACATTAAACTGTCCGTAGGGCAGTTCAGCTTTATCGATTGATAAAATAAGTTGCTTATCGTATTTAGCTTTGGCATTGGCTACTGTTAACATAGTTTTCCTTAATGAGTGCTTTTAACCTGTGCATGCAGTAAACGTACTCTGCTTAAAAACCCCGTTTCAGGATCAAGCTGCGGGCCAATATCTAACTGACCGGTTACGTATATAGGTTGGTTATAAGGCAGAATGTCAATGATATCATCGGTTTTTATAAGCATGATATCCGTTGGCCAATCTGCTTCTGATTCACAAAATGGGCAAAATGACATTGGCATTTTTGTCAGTACAAAAAAAGCGGCTTGGGCTTTTATTGGTGGCGCCATATAACCGCGAACACGGATTGTTTGACCTTGTTTCTCTTTCGCGAGTTGTGAAAATTCGCCGCCTCGCCCGTATAAATCTCGAAAATGTATTTGCTCTGTGGCTAGCGAAGCACTACTGATTAAAATAAAGATTAAAAACAGTGTAAAGCGCATTACAAGCTCCATTAAAATTAAAATTGAAAATGAAAAACAGGCGTGCTCACAATAAGCTGCACCCGTTCATTTAGTTCATTATTATTTAACTAGGCCTGATGCGTAGGCCATTAGATGGAAAATATAATTTTGCTCTATCGTGCCATCCATCAACCAGGCTTTAGGACCACGTGCGTAAACTGCGACGTCTTGACCTGCATGAGATTCTGACGACATAGGTAATAGTGCTTGTTGAATGTAATCAACATCTGTTGTGTCAACATTGCTTAGATCTTCACGTTTATTGGCGATGGCACCTGGACCATTGATATAACTAAGCGTTGTGTAAGGCTTACCATCATCAGAAAGGTTAGGGGTTGTTTTAGGGTGACCTTTACTATCATAACCAACGCTTAAACCTAAGATGGGATTACCACGTTTCGCATAACCTTGCATTGACAAAGTATGAGCGTGATCCGCTGTGACAATGATTAAGGTATCTTCTAGATAAGTTTTGTTTAACGCAATTTTAACTGCATCATCAAAGGCGGCGCCGTCTTGTAGAGCGCGTGCTGCATTACCCGCATGGTGAGCGTGATCGATACGTCCAGACTCTACTAGCAAGAAATAACCTTTTTTGTTGTTATCAAGAATATCGATTGCTTTACTTGTCATTTCAGCTAAAGAAGGTTCGCCACCTTTATCTTTCAGGCGATCCGCTTCGTATTCCATATGAGAGCTGTTGAACAAACCTAATACTGGACCTGTTTTTTCAGTTTTAATCTTATCAAAACCAGCTTGATCCCAAACGTATGACGCGTTTTTGTATTTATTTATCCATTCGTTGGGCAGGTTACGTCCATCGGTACGTTTACCCGCTTTACCTTCGCCATCTATCATGGTTGTAGGGATAAAGTGACGACGACCACCACCAAATAAAACATCTAAATTCGCATTAAGCGCTTGTTGTGCAATATCAATACAACCTGCTAATTTTTGCTCTGTAGATAGTTGGCTATCATCTTCATAATTACGATCAGAAGAGTGTGCATAAGCGGCCGCTGGTGTTGCATGAGTAATACGTGCTGTTGAAACAACACCAGTCGATTTACCTGCTTTCTCGGCCAATTCAAGAATTGTTGTTACTTCATTTTTTAATGCTGTCGCACAATCGCCACGGTCAACATGTGAAGAAATATTCAGAACACCTGCTTTTGTTTTTACCCCACTTAAGAAAGCCGTTGCTGTACCTGCTGAGTCGGGTGTTTGTGCGTTGGTATTATAGGTTTTTGCGAGTGCTAAATTTGGGAAACCTTCGTAGGTGAGTATATGATCTTCACCTGAACCACCTTCTTTTTGACCTTTATATAGTCGAATTGCAGTATTTGACGTTACGCCGTTACCATCAGCAACAAATAAAATCACATTCTTTGCAAAATTATTGATACGCTTAGCATTAATCTTTTCTTGTAGTGTTGCTTGTCCGTCTTTAAACCATTTATCGTTAGACTGTATTACTTGAGCCACCACTGCACTACTCATAATACCTGCGGTAAGTGCTACAACAACGGATTTAGTAACTAAATTCACATTCATTTTCATTGATATTATCCTTTATATAAGAGTTTATTGATGAATGGACTTTAACACCGCTAAATGACAATTTTATTACTGTGTGAGTATAAAAAAACAAGTTAAATACTGCTACTTGTTGACATATTAGTGTCATTTTTAAAAAGTATAATTGCTGTTTTTTCTTCAGAGAAAATATATGGTTTACTATTATAGGCTCATTTTTTTATCGTTATGGTTCGCATTTTCAACACATGCAGGAACAATCCCGGTTAATGTGTCAGCGCCACCCCTCATGGGACAGGGCATAAATAACCACACTGCTATTGCACTTAAAGATTATTTAGGAAAAGTAGTATTAATAGACTTTTGGGCTTCTTGGTGTGCGCCTTGCCGACGCGCACTGCCAGAGTTAAATAGTCTACGAAATAAATATAAAAACTTTGAAGTATTGGCTATTAATCTCGATAAAAATAGTGAAGATGCAAAATATTTTCTTAAGCAATATCCTGTGCAATATCCAATATTGATCAATGTGCCTGTATCACAAATCAATGCCTATCAAATAGAAGGTTTACCTGTTTCCTATTTGATTGATAAAAAAGGAAAAATAATCAAACGTTTTGTGGGTTTTAAAAAAAGCTATTTACAAAAAATAGAAGATTTTTTATTAAAACAATAAAAAATATGTTTTTTGACGGGAGGTTGGGTATAAATCTGTCGTTGCGAAGGATAATGACAGAATTATTGCATCTTCAAGGGTAACGGGTATATTAAAGATCATCATTATCATTGCCTGAGAGTGTCGTACATGACCCAAGTTTCCTCGATTGAAGAAAGCATTAAAAAAAATCCTCAAGAAAAATACCTAAGTGATTATAAACCATCAGATTTCACCGTTGATAGCCTCGATTTAGAGTTTGATCTTTTTGAACAGAATACCTTCGTTAAAGCAACCTCTGTTATTAATCGTGTTGCTGGTAACAATAGCGCGCTGTTTTTATTTGGTGAACATTTAACGTTAGTGAATATCTCGGTGAATAACGAGACGTTCACTGATTACAAGCTGGTGGAAGGGGGCATTGAGCTTTTTGATGTGCCAAACCAGTTTACCTTGGTCATTGAAACTGAAATCAACCCACTAGCAAACAAAGCCTTTGAAGGGTTATATAAATCTGGCGAGGCATTTTGTACCCAGTGTGAGGCTGAAGGCTTCCGTCGTATTACCTATTATTTAGACAGACCCGATATTCTCGCTAAATTCAGTACCAAAATAAGCGCTGATAAAAGTTTGTATCCCTCTTTATTATCCAATGGTAACCGTGTTGACCAAGGTGATTTAGACAATGGTCGTCACTTTGTGAAATGGGTGGATCCATTTCCAAAACCCGCTTATCTGTTTGCGTTAGTCGCGGGTGTTTTTGATTGTTTAGCAGACAGTTTTGTCACCAAAAGCGGTCGTACGGTGGCACTCGAGCTATTTGTTGATAAAGGCAATTTAGATAAAACGGCACATGCGATGTTATCACTTAAAAAATCCATGCAATGGGATGAAGAACGTTTTAATTTAGAATACGACTTAGACATCTACATGATTGTTGCCGTTGATTTCTTTAATATGGGCGCGATGGAAAATAAAGGCTTGAATATTTTTAACTCAAAATATGTTTTAGCAAACTCACAAAGTGCGACGGATCAAGATTACTTAGGCATTGAAGCGGTGATCGGGCATGAGTATTTCCATAACTGGACCGGTAATCGCATCACTTGTCGTGATTGGTTCCAACTGAGTTTAAAAGAGGGCTTAACGGTTTTCCGCGATCAAGAATTTAGCTCAGACATGGGTAGCCGCTCGGTTAACCGCATTGCCAATGTAAAAATCATGCGCAATCACCAGTTTGCAGAAGATGCCGGTCCAATGTCACATCCTATTCGTCCGGCTTCAGTGATGGAGATGAATAACTTTTATACGGTGACGGTATACGACAAAGGATCTGAAGTGATTCGCATGTTGCACACGTTATTGGGAGAGAAAAAATTCCAACAGGGTATGGCCCTATATGTTGAGCGTCATGACGGACAAGCGGTGACTTGTGATGATTTTGTGGCTGCCATGACCGATGCCAGTGGTATTGATTTAACCCTGTTTAAACGTTGGTATTCGCAATCTGGTACTCCTCAAATCAATATTACTGATCACTTTAATGCCCGCACGAATAGCTATCAGATCACTTTTAAACAAAATAATTTACCCACTGCGGATCAAAAGAAAAAACAGCCTTTGCATATTCCGGTGGATATTGAGTTATTAGATGCAGCGGGTCATGCCATTGATTTAGGGCAAGGTAAAAGTAATAAAGTGCTCAGCCTTACGCAAAAAGAACAAACCTTTGTTTTTGATAATATAGATAAAAAACCAGTGCCTTGTTTATTTCGTAGTTTTTCTGCGCCAGTGCAATATCAATATGCTTATAGTGATGAACAGTTATTACATTTAATTAGCTTTGCCAGTGATGAATTTTCACGTTGGGATGCAGGGCAAATGTTATTTAATAAATATCTGGTTAAAAATGTACAACTAAAACAAGCAAATAAAGCCTTCACTTTACCAACCTTGTTCGTTGAGGCATTTAAAACGGTTTTGACAAGCGAAAGTTTAAACCCGGCGTTAATTGCTGATATGTTTGAATTTATCACTGAAAATGGTGCCATGGAGCTATTTGATAGGGTGGATGTTGATGTGTTACATGACGCGCGACAATTTATATTAAATTACCTTGCCGAGCATCTTCATCATGAGTTTGTGGCCCGTTATCATCAACATCAATTAGACGCTGACTATCAACCTGATATCGACGATATAGCGCAACGCAAACTGGCAAACTGTGCGCTTTTGTATATTGCTAAAAGCGATAGAGCGTTAGCCAATGAATTCGTGTTAGCACAGATTTCATCGGCCAATAATATGACCGATCACCTTGGTGCATTACAAGCGGCTAACAATAGTTTACTTGATTGTCGTGAGTCGGTAATGGCTGATTTTGATGATAAATGGTTTGAAAATGGTTTGGTGATGGATAAGTGGTTTGCTCTGCAGGCAACATTACCAACTAAAAAGGTCTTAGATAATATCAATACGTTATTCGCGCATCGTAGTTTTGATTACAGTAATCCGAACCGTTTACGTGCGTTAGTGGGGACTTTTGTCAGTGCCAATAGTTATGCTTTCCATGCGCTTGATGGCAGTGGCTACCTATTTTTAACGGATCAGCTTATTAAGCTAAACAGTCAAAATCCACAGGTAGCGGCACGTTTAATTACGCCACT
>JBAHZV010000023.1:0-44403 GCA_037132845.1 Psychromonas sp. | reverse complement strand
AATGATTGCGAAGGATAAATTAACGGTAACAAGGCGTGAGTTGCAGGAGATAGTTATCCTCACTTCAAAACTCACAACGCAGTTAAGGTTGATTTAAACGAGCGAGGGTGATCACCTTTTTAGTTCCTTTGGTATAAGCATTCATTTCATCGACTAAAAGATAGAAAATTACCTATGAAAAAATATGGACTGCGCACACAAGCTATCACTTATACCATTTTACCGACTATCTTAATTGGTGGGTTACTGGCCCTTTATTTTACGACTAGTCGTTATATACAAGGCAATGACTTCCTCATTAATCGTGCCGTTAACATTACAGAGCCTCTTGCCATCGCCAGCGAATATGGCATGCAACAAGATGAAACACGTATTCTTTTGCGGCGCATGATAGACTCAATACATCGCAAAAATAGCACTATGATTAACAGTATTGCCATTTTTGATACCCAAAATAAACTTTTTGTAACCAGCAATTACCACCGAAATTTCAATATATTACGCATTGAAGAAGGCAGAAGTATTCCTGAAGTCACCGAAGTAATACATTATCTTGATAGTACGGTTGTCCATACCCCCATTATTGATGAAGTTCACCTTTTAGAGTACCAGATTGCTTTTGATCAACCACAAAAAATCATTGGTTATGTATCATTAGAGATCAATCGTTCTCAAGTTGAGTTATTATTTTTTCGCGATGCAGCCTTATCTTTTATTATCGTTTTACTGGGTATTATAGGCAGTTTATTTTTTGCATTTAGACAAGCAAATCGTATTACTGGCCCTATCTCAGAAATGGCATTAGTCGTTGAAAAAATAAGTTTAGGGCGATTAAATTCCCGCGTAAAAGGTCATTATAACGGTGAGATTGAATCCTTAAAGGAAGGGATTAATCAAATGGGGCAGGCGATGTCCAAACACCATGAGGAGATGCAAGAAAATATTGATCAAGCAACCAGTGAATTACGTGAAACTCTTGATTTAATGGAAGTTCAAAATATTGAACTTAATATTGCTCGAAAAGATGCGCAACAAGCAGCCTCTGTAAAATCAGAATTTTTAGCCAATATGAGCCATGAATTACGCACACCACTTAATGGCGTAATAGGTTTTGCACGACAACTTTTAAAAACACAAATGACCACCAATCAAATAGATTATCTGCAAACAATCGAGCGTTCAGCGGGCAACTTATTAACCATTATTAATGATATTTTAGATTTTTCTAAACTCGAAGCAGGTAAATTAACGCTGGAAAATATCCCCTTTGATTTACGTGAATGTATTGATGAAACCATGCATTTACTTGCGCCAAGTGTCCATGAGAAAAGACTTGAGTTAAGCATGATCATTGATTCTGAAGTGCCTTCTAATGTACTCGGTGATGCCATGCGTTTACAACAAATTCTGACTAACCTCATTGGCAATGCCATAAAATTTACTCAAAAAGGCAACATAAAAATACAAATCCAACGTATTAATAAAGCAAACGATGTTGATAACCATGTTACTTTAAAAATCATTATCGCCGACAGTGGTATTGGTCTCTCCGGAAAACAGCAACAGCAGCTGTTCAAAATATTTGGGCAAGCAGATTCAAGCGTAACACGAGAATATGGTGGTACAGGTTTAGGCCTGGCAATTACCCAGAAACTGGTCACCGAAATGCAAGGTAGCATTGATCTGGTTTCCTCACCCAATAAGGGATCAACTTTTTGGTTCACCATTAAGATAGAAAAAAACAATCACCACCTTTTACAGCAACTACACCTTGAACAGTTAAAAGATCAATCGGTTTTAGTTTTTGAGAGCAATGAATTTTCTGCACAAGCCTGTGCTCAATTGCTTAATCAATGGCAAATGGATCTTACGCTCACGGAAACAAAGCAACAACTACAAGACAATCTCAATAAACAATATAGCAGTATTGTGATTGGCCACAGTAAATGTGAAAACATGCAACCACTGTTTGATCGTATTGAAAAAGCGAAAAAATTTACCAATAATATTATTATTTTGGTCAACTGTAGTGACCCTCGTATTTTTGAAGTTATTCAAAAAACAGGTGTTAATTATTGTTTAAGCAAACCGATTAACCATAAACATTTGGCTAATGCATTGGCCTCTGAAAATAAAATTGACCCTCAACTCATCTCTCCACAACGTGCCACACCCTTAGTGCGAAAAGATATTAATGTCATGGCCGTTGATGATAACCCTGCTAATTTAAAATTAATTCAAGCGATGCTAAGAGATAGGGTTAATCAGGTAACAACCTTAACCAATGGACAATTAGCGGTGGATCAATCTAAATTACAGAAATTTGATCTTATCTTTATGGATATTCAGATGCCAATATTGGATGGCATCAGTGCTTGTCTAAAAATAAAACAAGGTACTCTCAATAATAAAACACCAATCATTGCCGTGACTGCACATGTGCTACCCGGTGAAAAAGAACAATTTTTACAACAAGGCATGGATGACTGCTTAGCAAAACCAATCGATGAGATCACCTTACAGAAGATGATTAATCATTGGACGCCTAACGCAAAATTATTAGACAATATTGCAGAACAGTTGCCCGTAGCACCCGCTTCACTCGCAATCAATAATCATCTTTCTTTTGACTGGCATCTCGCACTTAAGCAGTCTATGGGTAAAGAAACTCTTGCTAAAGAGATGGTAACACTGTTGATTAATGACTTTACAAAAATAGAAGAACAAGCCAATAAAGCGATTAATGGTGAGATAGACAATATCCACTTAACAAAAATTATCCATAAATTTCATGGTGGTTGCAGTTACAGTGGCGTTCCAAAATTAAAAAAAATTACAGCCTTCATTGAACGCCAGCTTAACCAAGGCATGGATCCTAAATTATTAGAGCCAGAATTATTAGAGCTAGTCGATGAATTAAAAAATGTGCAAAGAGAAGCTTCAACTTACCTGACTTAGCCATTTTACTAAAAGCGACAGAGTAAAAATACGCATTCGCTTTTATTGCCAAAAATAAAAATATTTCTAGTCTTTGGATATATGTAATTGCTGTGTTGGGAAAGCAAACTCGGCGTTATTTTGCGCCACTATTTGCGCCACTTGAAATAATATATCTTGCTTAATATGATGGAATTTAACCCAATGAGTGGTTTTAGTGAAAGTATAAATAAAGAAATCGAGTGAAGAATTATTAAACAGATTAAAATTAACCATCAAAGTCTGATGAGTATCAATTTCTGGATGGTTAAGCAACATTTCTCTCACCTGCTCAATAATCACTTCAATTTGACCGATGTCACTATAACGCAGAGCAAAGGTTTCCTTAATACGACGGTTACTCATGCGTGAGGGGTTTTCCACAATAATTTGTGTAAACAAACTATTCGGTACATACAATGGGCGCTGGTCAAAAGTACGTATACGCGTAATACGCCAGCCAATATCCTCAACGGTTCCCTCTATCGATTTATCAGGGCTACGGATCCAATCTCCAACTTTAAAAGGTTTATCCATATAAATCATTAACGCACCAAACAGATTTGAAAGCAGATCTTTGGATGCCATACCAACCACTAAACCACTCATTCCTCCAAAGGCTAATACTCCAGAGATACTCACACCAAGCGTTTGTATTACTGATAAAGTAATAATAACAATAATCGATAGCTTGGATAATTTAGCAATGGCAGTAACCGTTGTTGTATCCTTATCCTCATGGGTCACAAAGGTTTGCTCGGCTTTATTGATCAAACGTAAAAAAGCCCAACCAGCTAAAATTAATACCGCTATTTTTTGTGAGAGTGGTAGGTAGTTAGAGAATAATATCTGTTCACTTTCTGCTACAACCCGTAATGCCATTGACCCCCCCATCAACGTAATCAACCAATTGATAGGCCGATAAATAGCAAACCAGGCAATATCATCCCAATGATTTGTCGTGCGTTCGATAATGACCAGTGTTTTTTTACTAAAAGCACGCCAAATTATCTGCATCACGAGCGTGATCACTAATACCAATGCAAAATTAGCCACCCAATTACCTATATTCAGCAGCATCAATAACTGCTGAAAATAAAATTCAACTTGCTCAATCATTTTGACCTCTAAAAGTAAAAAACCTCACAATGATAGTATCAAAGCAAGGTTTTTTTATGAAGTGAAAGGCGTGGATTAAACGTTAATCTCTAACGTAAATCACTTCCATTGTTTCTTCATCATCATCGTCGTCGTCATCGTCATCAGATTCAGGTTCGTAATTTTCATTAACATCATCCATTGTTGATTCATGATAATCATCCCACTGGAATTCAACCTGTTGGCGTGCTTCTTCAGCAGTATACTCTTTTGGCATTTCTTCCAGATGGTCTGCGACATTTTGACAAACTTGTTGAGTACCTGTTTTTGAGATAGCAGCCACTTTATAGACAGGACCATCCCACTTCAGACGTTCAATAACAGATTGTATTATTTTTTCAGCATCTTCAGGCAACAATAAATCTATTTTATTAAAGATTAACCAGCGCTGCTTCGCCGCTAATTTAGGACTGTGTTTTGCAAGTTCATCTAAAATAATAACGGCATTGTCAGCCGGGTCAGAGCCATCAGAGGGTAATAAATCCACCATATGCAACAAGACTCGACAACGCTCTAGATGACGCAAGAAACGCGTTCCAAGACCCGCTCCTTCAGAAGCACCTTCGATCAAACCGGGAATATCCGCAATAACAAAACTACGTCCATGACCCATACTGACCACACCCAAATTAGGGATCAAAGTTGTAAATGGGTAATCGGCTACTTTGGGCTTGGCCGCAGAAACACTGCGTATAAAGGTCGATTTACCTGCATTTGGTAAACCCAACATACCCACGTCAGCAAGTAACAGTAGCTCTAATTGTAAATGACGCATTTCACCGGTTGTGCCATCGGTTTTCTGACGAGGCGCACGGTTGGTACTGGTTTTAAAACGCGCATTACCTAAACCATGGAAACCGCCTTTAGCAACTAAGAGTTTTTGTCCCGCACTGGTTAAATCACCAATAACTTCACCCGTATCTTCATCACGAGCACGTGTGCCAACAGGCACAGGAATAATCAAATCGTTACCACGAGAACCGGTACAGTCGCGCGTTTGACCATTCTCACCACGTTCTGCAGCATAAAAACGTACAAAACGGAAATCAACCAGTGTATTTAAATTTTCATCAGCTTGTAGGTAAACATCTCCGCCATCACCTCCATCGCCACCATTTGGACCACCGCGGGGAATATATTTTTCTGTACGGAAGCCGACACAGCCGTTGCCACCATCTCCAGCATCAACTTTTATTTTTGCTTCATCAACAAACTTCATTACAAACTCCAAGAAAAACACGCTAACAATTTGTTACACGCAGATAATACCTATTTGTATTAAGCATAGATCACAATGTTATGGTTAATAAAAATAGGTATATATATATTAGTAAAAAAAAAGCCCCGCATAAGCGAGGCTTTAGAATCTTATCTCGATAACTGAATTATTCAGCAACGATGCTCACGTATGAACGTAGTGGTTTACCTTTCTTTTCGAATTTAACTGTACCAGTTTCTTTCGCGAAAAGAGTGTGATCTTTACCAAGACCAACATTTAGGCCAGCGTGAAATTTAGTGCCACGTTGACGTACAAGGATATTACCAGCTAATACAGATTCGCCACCAAAACGTTTAACACCTAAGCGTTTACTTTCTGAATCGCGACCGTTATTAGTACTACCACCAGCTTTTTTATGTGCCATTTTTAATAACTCCTAATTAAGCGTTAATCGCAGTAATTTTAACTTCAGTAAACCACTGGCGGTGACCAGCTTGAGTACGTGAATGTTTACGACGACGGAACTTAACGATTTTAACTTTTTTACCACGACCGTGTGCAACTACTTCAGCAGTTACTTTACTTCCTTCTACGTATGGAACACCAACTTTGATGTCATCTGCGCTTGCTACTAGAAGAACTTTATCAAATTCAACAGTTGCGCCCGCTTCTACATCTAGTTTTTCCAAACGAAGAGTTTGTTCAACAGCAACACGGTGTTGCTTGCCACCACTCTGGATAACAGCGTACATGTTTATTACTCCGTTCAGGCGTCTCGTGTTATTCATCTAGGAATTGACATCGAGAGCACACTTATTAATCACAATGGTGGCGTATTCTACAGAGGCTTAATGACTTTGGCAATCAGTTTTGCTTAAAATATTGCAATTATATGATGACTTTATTCTAATGCCTCAAAAAAACTAAAAACAACCAATATAAATGGTTTGTTTTCCTTAAATTAAAAATTTTTTAGGTTTGATAAACTAAAAAAATATCCCTTAAATTTAGGGTAATTAACTATAAAATGAATAACTTACACAACAATAACTCCAAAGATAGATCACCAACCCATGACATCATTACAAATAAAAATACTCAAGGGCTCAGTCCATATCGAGTATGACAACACTTTGTTTGAACTCTTTTGACCTTGCAACTGTTGCCTCACCACTGGCTGAATTTTACATCTTGAAGTAATATGATCAGGTACAAATATAGAAGCACCACCAACGGGTACATTTTAAACCGATTCGTTGACATTTATTTACAATAAAATTCATCAGTCAAGAAGTTATATCTCTCCCGTTTGATATATAATTAAAGTTTAATATATTGTTAATCTTCATTCGCGGTTGAGATATAATCTTTACTAAGGCACTAATGAACGATCTACTTAATCACGCTTAATTCGGAAATGTTACATCATGGATATTAAACAAATTCAGCAACTATCAAATAATGAGATGACGCAGGTTAATTGCTTAATTCAAGCACAATTAACCTCTGACATCGCGCTGATTAAGCAACTAGGTTTTTATATTATTAACAGTGGTGGTAAACGTATCCGCCCATTGATTACTATATTAGTGGCTAAAGCACTGAATATACATGATGAAAAAATAACAAAACTTGCCTGTATTATTGAATTTATCCATACCGCAACATTGTTGCACGATGATGTTGTCGATGAATCGGATCTACGTCGCGGTAAACAAACCGCCAATGCGGTGTTTGGTAATGCGGCCAGTGTATTAGTGGGTGATTTTTTATATACGCGCTCATTTCAAATGATGGCGGAACTACAAAATTTAACAGTAATGGATATCCTTTCTAACGCCACGAACGTGATTGCAGAAGGCGAAGTATTACAGTTAATGAACTGTAATGATCCTGATACCACTGAAAAAAGCTACATGGATGTTATCTACTTTAAAACAGCAAAACTATTTGAAGCTTCAGCGCAGCTAGTTGCGGTACTCGGGAAACAGCCAAAAAAGGTAGAATCTGCTTTACTTGATTATGGGAAATACCTAGGCACCGCTTTTCAACTGACGGACGATGTCATGGATTACAGTTCAGATGCAGCAGAAATGGGCAAAAATACTGGTGATGATTTAGCAGAGGGGAAACCAACACTGCCTCTCCTATATGCAATGCAAAAAGGCTCAGATAAACAAGTTACCTTAATTAGAGAAGCCATTAAAGAAGGTAACGGCATGGATAACTTTGCTGAAATAATGCACATTCTTGATGAGACCAAGGCGTTAATCTATACCAAACAGCGGGCGATTGAAGAGGCTGACAAAGCGATTAATGCACTGTCTATTTTACCTGAAAGTGAATATAAGCAAGCATTAATTAGTCTTGCACATATTGCAACCAACCGAAAATGCTAACAACAGAAATTTGCTCAACGAAACGGACCTTTGCAGGGTGAGTTTGCATGGACCAATGCGCCTCTCTTATTTAAAGACTCTCAGTACTTTATTCCTAAATAAATAATTTAAAACAAATTATTACCGATGACGGTCAACATAATTCTATTCTCAGGCGCTTCAACCCCATGACAAGAGATTCAAAATAAACGAGTTGCTTAAAAACGATTTTATGGTGTGATCAGCTAACCTTTCACTTGCTATCAGATGCGAATGCGGTAACCGTTCATTCATCGCAATAAAAAAGCCCCTATCATGTTGCCATGATAGGGGCTTTAACATTTCAACGCTCAGCCTAATGATTAAGCGAAAGGATTCAGTTGAATAATTGTTTCGTTACGATCTGGACCAGTGGAAATAATATCCATTGGAACGCCCGTTAATTCTTCTAAACGTTTAATGTAGGCTTTCGCCTTTTCTGGCAATGCATCGTATGACGTCACAGCAAATGAGCTTTCGCTCCAACCTGGCATTGTTTCATACACAGGCACAGCTACTTCATAGCCATCAGCAGACATGGGGGGGACATCAACCACGTTACCATTTGGCATAGTGTAACCAATACAGATTTTGATCTCTTTCAAACCATCTAAGACATCAAGTTTAGTCAAGCAAAATCCAGTGATGCTGTTTAATTGTACGGCACGTTTGATTGCCACAGCATCAAACCAACCGGTACGGCGTAAACGACCTGTTGTCGCACCAAATTCATGGCCAACGGTACCTAAATGTTTTCCCGCTTCATCAAGTTTATCAATACCATCATAAAGTTCAGTGGGGAACGGACCCGCGCCAACACGTGTGGTGTAAGCTTTAACAATACCAAGCACATAATCAAGGTGTGTTGGACCAAAACCACTGCCCGTTGCAACACCACCAGCAGTTGTATTTGAAGAAGTTACATATGGGTATGTGCCATGGTCTATATCAAGCAGAGTGCCTTGTGCACCTTCAAACAAGATATTATCGCCACGTAAGCGCGCTTTATCGAGTTCATCGGTTACATCAATGATCATACTGATTAATAAGGGCGCGACTTTCGTCATTTCTGCAAGCACATCATCGTAGCTAACTGGCTCTACTTTATAATAGTGCTCTAATTGGAAGTTATGATATTCCATGACTGTTTTTAATTTTACAGCAAATGTTTCCATGTTGAAGAGATCATCAACACGCAAACCACGGCGAGCCGCTTTATCCTCGTATGCAGGACCGATACCGCGACCCGTTGTACCGATTGCTTTATCACCAAGTGCTTTTTCACGCGCCACGTCTAATGCAACATGGTAAGGCAATATCAATGGACAACCTTCACTAATGAAGAGGCGTTCTTTTGCAGGAATACCACGCTCAATGAGCTTGTTCATCTCTGCAAACAGCGCATCGGGTGCTAATACCACACCATTGCCGATAACACATTTTACGTTTTCACGTAGGATGCCTGATGGAATCAGATGAAGTACTGTTTTTTCTCCATCAATCACAAGTGTATGACCCGCATTGTGTCCGCCTTGATAACGAACGACCCATTGCGCTTTGTCTGTTAGTAGGTCTACAACCTTACCTTTACCTTCGTCACCCCATTGAGTGCCAAGAATTACTACGTTTTTTCCCATCAGAATCACATGTCTCTAGCGAATTGAGAAAGGATTTTAGCAAACATTAATTGCCTTGATCAATCTCTTTATGATCAAATTAATAAATGTTGAGAATTAAACGCAAAAAAAAAGGCGAACATGTCGCCTTTTCGAGTGATCAGTAAAAGATTAATCTTTATTATTCATAAACTTAAAAAATTCACTATCGGGACTTAATACCATTACATCATTTTTATTAGAAAAACTTTTTTCGTAAGCTTGCATACTACGCAAGAAAGCAAAAAAGTCAGCATCCTGTGAATAAGAGTCCGCGTATATCTGTGCAGACTCTGCATCCCCTGTACCACGTACTTCTAATGCATCTCTATTGGCTGTTGCAAGCATGATAGAAATTTTACGATCAATGTTAGCGCGGATCTTTTCAGACTCTTCTTGACCTTGAGAACGATGCTCCTTGGCGACCGCTTGACGCTCTGCGCGCATACGTTTATAGACACTATCACTCACTTCATCAGGTAGATTGATTTTTTTAATACGGACATCAATCACTTTAATACCCAATTCCGCCGAACTGGCCATACTTGTTAATGCGGTTTCCATCAATGCACTACGCTCACCAGACACAATCTCAGTAATAGTATGTGAACCAATTTCATTACGCAGACCATTATTTATTTTACGTTTTAATAATGCTTCTGCTTGCTGTTTATTACCACCTGTTGCGAGATAATAAACAGCAAGATCATCAATCTGCCACTTTACGTAAGAGTCAATAATCAAATCTTTTTTCTCAGACGTCACAAAACGACCCGCTTGTTCATCAAGGGTCTGAATGCGTGTATCAAGTGTACGCACGGAATCAATCATCGGCACTTTAAAGTGTATACCGGGTGCATAAACAACAGGAAGTCCTTCGGCATCACGTTTTACTTTACTAAATTGCATCACGATACTGTGTTGCCCTTCAGAGACGATAAACACACTGCTAAGAAGCCCTAAAAAAAATATAATGGGTAAAATTAAAAGTTTATTCATTATTACTATCTCCCGACACTACGGCTGCTACGAGAAAATCTTCCATTCTCTGAGTTTTGTTCAATTTGACCTGCTTGTTCATCGGCAAGAGAACGGGATTCTATCTCTGTTAAAAAGCTCGATGGGGGTGTCGTCGTTGCTCTATTCATCAATTTATCGAGCGGTAAAAATGTTAAATTACTACCCCCTCTACTATCAATTAATACCTTAGAGCTATTCTGAAGTACCGTTTCCATTGTCTCAATGTAGATACGTTGACGGGTAATTTCAGGGTTGGCTTGATACTGCGGAAGCAGTTTATTAAATCGTGCAACTTCACCCTGCGCGTTTAAAACAACACCTTCGCTATATGCTTGTGCTTGTTGCTCAATACGTTCTACTTGACCACGTGCAATAGGCTCTTTCGAACGTTCATAAGCTTCTGCTTCACGTATAAAACGCTCTTCATCTTCTTGGGCTGCAATGGCATCATCAAATGCAGCTTTAACCTCTTCTGGTGCACGGGTTTGTTGTAAATTCACATCCACAATTTCGATGCCTAAATCATAAGGATCAATAATTTTTTCTAGCTGCACCCACGTCTTTTGACGAACCTCTTCACGGCCCGTTGTTAACACATCGTCCATACTTGAATGGCCCACCACAAAACGTAATGAGCTTTCTAATGCTTGCAATAAACTGTTATCAGCATTGGTTACGCTAAACAGATATTTTTCAGGTGCAATAATGCGGTATTGGACTTCTAGCGCCACGGTAACAATATTTTCATCTTCAGTAAGCATGAAACCTGTTGTTGGCATAGTACGGAACGCTTCGACGTTAATAGGAATAATGCGATCAATAAATTTTGGATTCCAATGTAAACCAGGATCAACTTGGCTATGGTAAGCACCAAAGCGTAATACTACACCACGCTCAGATTCTTTAACCGTATACCAACCACTGGCAAACCAAACAACCAATAACAGTACAGCAATCGCGATCACAAGAAACTTAGCACCACCGCTTTTACTGCCACCACTACCTGAAGATGATTTTTTTCCAAAGAGTCCACCTAATAGGTTAGATAACTTTTCAAAGACCACATCAAGATCAGGTGGACCCTGATCATTCTTTTTACCGTTATTCTGCCACGGGTCTTGATCTTTCTTGTCATCTTTACCCGGTTCATTCCATGCCATCCAAGCCATTTTAGCCCTCGATATGTAAGTGATTAAATTTAATATATAAATGTAGCAATGATCTTAGCAAGAATAAAGCTACTATGACATATTATGTTATTATTTATTTTGCACTAAACAAGCTTCAAGTGCACCATCAAACTGTTTACGCACCCGTGAAAGGTCAACATTATTAATACGGATATCTAATAAGCAGTCGCCATTTTCATTGTAATGTTCACTTTCAATACAGTTCAGCTCATAAAAGGCAGCCCGTAATTTACCTTGCGCCGGTGGTAAAGCCAGTTGTAATGCTCGAATTTGTCCCGATAACAAAGACGTTAACGCCTCAAAAAGTAATTCGACGCCTTGACCTGTGTGAGCAGATAACCACACTCTTATTGGTTTGCCTTGCTCATCGACATCAATATGGGGTGCAACATCATCACAAGCATCGATTTTATTCATCACCGTCAGTTGTGCGATGTCACCCGCATCAATATCGGCTAAGACACTGTGTACTGCTTCAATATTGTCACGATAATGTTCATCAGAGCAATCAACAACATGCAACAATAATGTGGCTTCACGTGTTTCTTGTAAAGTGGCTTTAAAAGCAGCCACTAAGTCATGGGGAAGGTGGCGTACAAACCCCACCGTATCAGCTAAGATACAATTACCCACATCTTCTACCGACACTTGACGTAATGTGGGATCCAGCGTCGCAAATAATTTATCGGCGGCGTAAACCCCCGCACCGGTGATTTGATTAAATAATGTTGATTTTCCTGCATTGGTATAACCAACCAATGAAATAGTGGGCAATTCTGCTCGTTGACGTGCACGCCGCCCTTGATCACGTTGTTTAGCCACTTTAGCTAATCGCCCTTTGATCGCAGTAATGCGCACACTTAATAGACGCCTATCAGTCTCGAGCTGGGTTTCACCCGGCCCACGCATGCCCACCCCCCCTTTTTGCTTATCAAGATGCGTCCAACCGCGAATAAGGCGTGTTGACATAAAGCGTAATTGTGCAAGCTCAACTTGCAGTTTACCTTCATAGGTACGTGCACGTTGCGCAAAAATATCTAATATGAGCGCCGTTCTATCCAGCACTAAGCATTGGCAGAGCGCTTCCAAGTTGCGTTGCTGTGCAGGCGAAAGTGAATGATTAAAAATCACCACATCAGCACCTAATGTTTGCACCGTATCAGCAATCTCTTGCGCTTTACCCGTCCCCACAAAATAACGTGCGTGGGGAACCTTGCGAGGACCGGTCACTGTACCCAGCGTTGTCACGCCAGCAGAATTGACCAATAATTTAAGCTCATCAAGATCTTCTTTTTTTTCATCATCGGAAAAATGGATATGAACTAAAACAGCCTGTTCACCGGCTTCGTAACGATCAAACAAATAAGTGCTCCCAAATAGCAATATAGAGAAAAGTAAGTATTTATATCATAAAAATTTAAGGTGGTAAAAAATCATGCATTAATAGTAGACAGACAAGGATCCTATCATAGCGATGTAAATTTTGGATAAAAAAATGGCCTGCATAAATACAAGCCAACAAAAACATCAGTCGTACAATTAATTACTCAACATGTGGAATAGTGGGCACCGCTCGCGTCGGCACCACGGTTGAGATGGCATGTTTATAAACCATCTGACTAACAGTGTTTTTCAGTAAAATAACAAACTGATCAAATGATTCAATTTGTCCCTGAAGTTTAATACCATTTACTAAATAAATTGATACGGGAATGCGCTCTTTACGCAACGTATTTAAAAACGGGTCTTGTAATGATTGTCCTTTAGCCATCGTGCTTCCCTATTTGTTTTTATTATTAGTTTAGTTTAATTTGCTTTAGTATAAACAATGATTAGATAAAAACCGATTTGAATGTAATTTTTTTGATCAATAACACTTTCTCAATGGATGAGAGTGAGAGGTTGATCTAATTTACATCAATAACGATTTACAGATTTGAAAATTATTTTCATCACCACTTTCTAGCCAGATAAGATCACTTTTCCAGCCCCTAAGCCAAGTCATCTGTCTTTTAGCAAGTTGACGTGTAGCAACGACACCTCGGAAAATCATCTCATCATGATCCATTTTCCCATCCAGATACTCCCACATTTGTCGGTAGCCAACACAACGCATTGAAGGCAAGTCTAAATGTAAGTCACCGCGTTGCCGTAAACGTTCAACTTCTTGTTCAAAACCCGCTTCTAACATCAACCTAAATCGACGCTCAATACGTTCGTGTAAGACTTCTTTTGTTGTTGGAGCAATTGCAAACTGTTTAAAATTAAAAGGTAACACTGCACTTTTTATTTTTGTTAGTTCAGTCATGCTTTTACCTGAAAGACGATAAACCTCAATTGCACGCGCGAGTCGCTGCGGATCGTTAACATGAATACGCAACGCTGACACCGGATCAATTTCGGCCAATTGATCATGTAAAAATTGCCATCCTAATTGTGATGCCTGTTTTTCTATCTCGGCACGAATGTCAGAGTTTGCGCTGGGTAAAGGGGATAAACCATCAACCAACGACTTATAATAAAGCATGGTGCCACCGACTAATAAAGGTGTTTTTCCACGCTTAACAATATCATCCATCAAACGGATAGCATCATCTCGAAAATTCCCTACTGAGTACGCTTCAAGTGGGTCAATAATATTGACTAATGCATGAGGAGCTTTATGCAACTCTTCAGACGTGGGTTTAGCCGTGCCAATATCCATATCGTTGTAGATTAGCGCAGAATCCACACTGATGATTTCACAATCACACTCGGTCGCTAAGCGAATAGCGAGATCTGTTTTTCCTGATGCCGTGGGTCCCATTAAAAAAATAACCGTCGGGAAATTATTCATCTAAAAAACCTTGTAATAGCAGCGTGAGATCGGGTCGGATATAAAGATCACCTTGTGCGAGCAATGCATGGATAGAGAATTGCGCTAATAAGGGTTGCACCTCATTAACATCAAAAAGCTTGTCCGCCGTTAATTGCTGGATCATAAAGCGACAAAACTGGCTGATTTGTTGTTCATTCATCTGCGCATCTGCATCGCCTAAAAAATCAAGTAAGCGCGGCAGTATTTTAGCAACCGGAGCGGCGCGAAGTAGCGCAGGTACTTTACTGATAATAAGTTTGTTGGCTTGTTTTTTAAAGCTAAAACCAAGGCGTAGAAATAACGAGGTGAAACGCTCACTTATCTGTAAAGCCGTATCAGTCAGTTCAATACGCACTGGTAATAACAGTGGCTGGGCGATAATCTCACCATTTTGTAGCGTTTCAAGCAACTTATTATGTTCAATATATTGATAGGCTCTCGGTAACGAAAGTAACAATAGCTCATTTTGTTGCACTAACTTAATCAACGCATATTTGTTTTCAATAAGGCTTATCACTTCAATCCGATCTTTTTTATCGATGGGCGTAATCGCAGCTATCGGTGGATGCGCTTCACGGACAAAATCACAATAGGCATTTACCTGCAGCTCGTCTAAAGTATGCGCTTTATAACTTCCCGAAGAGTGTCCTTGAGCACGGGGTAAATTATTTTCTGCCACTGATACTGAGGAATAACTTGACGAGTGAATGGGCGCACTAGACGATGGCACAGAGGTCATGACTGATGATGCAGATAAGGTTGGCGCTTGGTAATCATGTTCCTTAGCGGGATAGGATGTATTCAGCGCGTCGCTCTTTAAGGTAGTAGTTAGTGTACTCACAATATAGTCATGTACCCAGCGAGCTTGATGAAAACGCACCTCATGCTTTGACGGATGTACATTGACATCAACCTGATTTGCGGGGCAACTAATGTAGATAACATAACCCGGAAATTGACCTTCAGGTAATAACCGCGCATAAGCTTGCTTAATGGCATGATTGACTAATTTGTCACGGATCATGCGCCCATTAATATAACAGTATTGCACATCACCTAATAAACGCGGTGCAAGGCTATCGGAGATCCAGCCTGATATTTTGAGTTGATTACTGTTACTTTCAAGCTCTTCGTTTTCAAAAGCAAGCGCACTTTTTACAAAACCTTCGCCACAGATAGTCGCTAAACGTTTATTGACTTGCGCGGGTGTCTGCGCAGATCGATATTGACGAATCACTTTACCATTATGTTTTAAGACTAAACTTATCTCAAAAGAACTTAATGCAATGCGCCGAATAAGCTCATCAATATGCTGAAACTCTGTTTTTTCAGTTTTTAGAAAACGCCGTCGTGCAGGGGTATTAAAAAACAAATCTAATACTTCAACCGTGGTGCCTTGTGGATGAGCGGCCGGTTGAATATTAACCTGCATATCTCGCCCTTCTGCAATCGCTTGCCAAGCTTGCTCTTGGTTGTTTGGTTTGGAGGTAAAGGTTAGCCGAGAAACAGAGCTGATACTGGCCAGCGCTTCACCACGGAACCCTAAACTCACTATCGATTCTAAATCATCGAGGTGACTAATTTTACTGGTTGCATGGCGACTTAATGCCAGCGTCAGTTGGTCTTTACAAACACCGTTGCCATTATCCCTAATACGAATGCATTTGCATCCCCCTTTTTCGATGTCAATTTCAATGCGAGTTGCACCTGCATCTAAACTGTTTTCGATTAATTCTTTTACCACCGACGCCGGACGTTCCACGACTTCGCCGGCAGCTATTTGGTTAGCAAGGCGTGCGGGTAAAATTTGGATAGCCATGTTTATTGCTTCCTGAAACTTAGGTCGTAGGAATCGTCAAAAGTTGCCCAATTGCAAGCGAATTTGAACGTAACTTATTGAGTAATTTAATCTCAGAGGCACTGGTACCATAACGTTTTGCAATGACCGACAGGGACTCGCCACTGCGCACTTTATGGGTGGTTAATTTATTAGCATCGGCTGGAATTTTTATTTTTTGGCCAATCAATAATCGGGTCGATTTTAATTTATTATAATGCGTTAAAAATGATGATGAAGTGCCATAATAAGAAGCAATCACCGATAAAGACTCACCTCTACGTACGCTATGCACACTTGCTTTACGCGCGCTTGTACCACCAGTAATGTTAATACCACTCGGTGGTATCTTCAGTTTTTGCCCAACCCTTAACACAGTCGAATGTAACTTATTATAATTTTTAAGTTCATTAGTCGTATTACCATAACGACTCGCAATCAGTGATAAAGATTCCCCACTGCGTACGCGATGAATGCTTGGTTTAGGTGATTCTTTTGCCGTACTACCAACAATATTAATGCCACCTTGTGGTAGGTTAAGTTTCTGTCCAATCCTTAACGAAGTCGAAGGTAACTTATTATAATTTTTTAACGCCTGCATGGTTATGTTATAACGCGCCGCTATCACAGACAAAGATTCACCACTGCGTACCGTATGTACACTTGGTCTAAGTACTTTCTTAGGTGCGCGGGCCACGACTTTTCTTGATGTTGATCTCGCGATGGCACTGTTTGGTATTTTTATTTTTTGGCCGATTGCCAATGAGGTCGAAGGTAAATTATTATAATCTTTTAACAACACAACACTTTTATTATAACGCGCGGCAATCACCGACAACGATTCTCCACTGCGGACGATATGCACACGGGTTACAGTCGTTATAGCATGGTTTGGTATTTTTATTTTTTGCCCAATTGCCAATGAAGTTGAGCGTAATTTATTATAATTTTTTAGCTCAGTGGTGGTTTTTCCATAATAACTCGCAATCACCGACAACGATTCACCTCTTTTAACGGTATGCATTGCAGGCTGCAATTTAGCCACTTTTTGCACCGCATCTCGTTTCACGAAAAGTTCATAGTTAGGTGGAATGTTTAATACTTGGCCAATCCGTAACGAACTTGATCGCAAACGGTTATATGATTTTAATTGATGACTACTGACACTATAACGTGCACCAATAATAGATAATGACTCACCGCTACGTACAGTATGCTTGATCGTACGTTTCTTTTGTGCAAAAAGTGAATCATGTGGAGGAGAGACGGTAAAATGTTTAAAAATACCTTTAAACACGGCATTGGTGATTTTATTTTGGTATTCAGCCTGATTAAGTAAACGCTCTTCACGATGGTTAGTGATAAAACCCGCTTCAACTAAAATGGAGGGTATATAGGGCGATTTTAGTACTGCCAGACTTGCTCCAACTGGTTTTTCCTTATGTAGCTTAGTGATTTTTTTTAATTCTTTTACTACTAAATCAGCAACATCTGAGCCAACTTGCATAGAGTTTGACTTAGACATGTCAAAAAATACTTTATTTAAGAAAGGCACACTGCCCACACTTTCACTAATTGCGCCTTTACCACCTAAAAGCTCAGAATGTACTTCGTGACGCTCCATACGACGCCCCATCTCAGAGTTTGCACGGCGATCAGAAAGTATCCAAACAGAGGCGCCACTAGGTTGACTCGATGAAAAACCATCGGCATGAATGGACACTAAAAAATCCGCTTTTCCTTTCACCGCAAGTTCCGAACGTTTATCTAAGTTAACGTAATAATCACCCGTACGAATTAAAAAGGCACTCATACCCAGTTGGCGGTTAATACGTTTTTGTAGTCGTTTAGCGATCTGTAGATTCACTGTTTTTTCATAACTAAACTGCCCTAAAGCGCCGGGATCATCACCACCATGACCCGCATCAATGGCAATAATAACATCACGTCCTGCACTCACAGGTTGTCTTATCTTCTCTGTTTCTGGTGGGGTATGAGTTTGATGAGGCAGATCCAGTACCAAACGGTGCCCATAAGGTTTTTCAGGAGAGAGGGTAAATATTTTCGCTTTACTTTGCTGTTTTAAATCAATCACTAAACGGAAGGTATTTTTACTATTACTGGCACTTTCACGTATGTTTTTAACTAATGGACCTTTATGGGTTATCGATTTAAGGTTCACAGAGCTATTGGTGGATAAGATATCAATCACCAAACGATCCGGTCTTTTTAGGTAGTGAATTTCATAATTCGGTTGACTGCTGAGATCTAAAACAATACGTGTTTTATCAGGAGAAGGCCAAGTTCGCACACTTTTTAATTGATTCGCGTAGACATGACTAAAGGCTAATAATAAAAAACCAGCAATAAATAATCTATAAATAAAAAAAGGATGTGTTAATTTCATAATCGCTGGATAACTTGTTTGCCTGTTTCGGTGTTTGCTTGCAACACAATAATACGTTGCTCGCCATCATAACGTAAGGTTAAATCGATATCAGGCAAAGGTAAAACACCCTCACCACGTTCCGGCCACTCCACTAAACAGTGGCTATCATCTGCAAAGTAATCTCTAATACCCATAAACTCTAGTTCTTCAGGATCGCCCAAACGATAAAGATCAAAATGATAAACATTCCAATCAGCGAGTTCATAGGGCTCAACTAAGGTATAAGTTGGACTTTTTACATTACCTTGATGCCCTAAATTTTGGATGAAGCCACGTGTTAATGTGGTTTTCCCTGCGCCTAAATCCCCGTGCAGATAAATACAGGTTGCCTTCAAGCAAGCACCACTCAAACGAGCACCAAAAACAACCGTTTGCTGTGCATCAATTAATTTTTCTGTAAATAGATCAACCATTATGAATCAACTACATTCCTACTAATTTAGGGGAGAAATCGCTACTTTATAACCTAGCTTATCGGACTGAACAACAACATCAAATGCTAAAACAGGCTGAGAAATAACTAAAATAAAAGCGTTAGCCAATTGAATAATTTGCACATAAGCCAACAATGATACCAGAAACTATATTCCATGCCACCACTTGCCATTGATGAAGTCATCAGATAAGCAAGCGCTAGATAAATTAGGGCTTATCCATTGTTTTTTAGAGGAGCCAATATCAAGCCATTTGGAGCGCTCATTTTTCCCAGCAAACACCAACACCCCACTAAATAGAAGATACAGAGTGTGGTAAACTGTGATGAACGCTTCGTCGAGCAAGTAACATATTTTTTTCGATTCAGCAAAAATGAAAAAACGAGAAAATATGATTGAGAAAAATAAGACTGAAAAGCAGTTTGATATTAATAACATAGATCTGCATCAGTTATCTGAAGATATCAAACTTTGGGGTAAAGCCCTAGGATTTCAGCAAGTCGGTATCGCAGATATTGATCTCAAAGTACATGAAGAAAAACTGCAACAGTGGTTAGATAAGCAATACCATGGTGAAATGGATTATATGCACAAGCATGGTATGAAACGCGCACGTCCAGCCGAGCTTCATCCGGGTACTTTACGTGTTATTTCAGTACGGATGGATTATCTGCCTGATAACGCGCAGTTCGCACGCACCTTAAAAAACAAAAACCAAGCCTACATCAGTCGTTATGCACTCGGACGAGACTACCATAAAGTAATGCGTAAACGTTTAAAGCAACTGGGTCAAAAAATAGAACAACAAGTAGGTAAACTTGGTTATCGACCTTTTGTTGATAGTGCACCTGTTTTAGAGCGGCCATTGGCAGAAAAAGCAGGGCTCGGCTGGACAGGAAAACACTCTTTACTGATTGATGCTAAAAATGGCTCTTGGTTTTTCCTTGGTGAATTAATGATTAACCTGCCCCTGCCCGTTGATAATCCTGTTGAGGAAAAATGTGGTCAATGTGTTGCTTGCTTAAAAATATGTCCGACTCAAGCGATTGTTGCACCTTATGTCGTGGATGGAAGACGGTGCATCTCCTATTTAACCATTGAATTGCAAGGGTCGATCCCGATTGAATTTCGCAAAGCCATTGGTAATCGTATTTATGGCTGTGATGATTGCCAGCTCATCTGCCCTTGGAATCGTTTTGCTAATACCACCCAAGAAAATGATTATCAGGCACGCCATCAACTTGAAAAACAACCTTTATTAGATCTCTTTGCATGGGATGAACAAACCTTTTTAAGTAATACAGAAGGCTCCCCTATTCGACGTATTGGTCATCAGCGTTGGTTGCGTAATATTGCCGTGGCATTGGGTAACGCCCCCACCAGCACCATGATTATTGATGCACTTAATCAAAAAATGGCGGACAGTGACTGCGCACTATTAAATGAGCACATCCGCTGGGCATTAGAGCAACATGCGTTACACATCCCAATCGTCAATGAGCGTTTAAATCAACGCTTAATTCGCGCCATTGAGAAGGGCTTACCAAGAGATGCTTAATCGTTATTTATACCCACATAACTTGACAGATAAGATATTACATCTAAAGCTTTAAGATTAATTTACGTCTAATGAGGGGCATTTATGATAACAGTACTTTTTCGCTGGGATATCAAACCACAATGTGAGCAAGCGTTTAAAGAAGGCTGGTCTGAGATAATTCATTGTAATATTGAAAAGTATGGCGCATTGGGCGCTCGTTTGCACAAAACCGATGATAATCAATGGATTTCTTATAGTCAGTGGCTTAGTGAGGAGCATTATAACAATGCACAAAACTGTCAAGATAAGCACCAATCAGCACACATTAAAATGACTCAGGCCATTCAGCACACCTACAAACCGATTATTATGGTACCGGTCTTAGATCATCTACTTTCAAGCGAAATATCTCTCCCGTCATTGTTGTCATAATATTGTTGTCATAACATTGTTGTCATAACATTGTTGTCATAACATTGTTGTCAGTCAGTTCTAAGGTGAATGATTTCTAGACAAAATAGAAGGAATATACCTCCTTGATGCAATTTTTGTTGCTGACTTTGCATCTTGAAGTATCATGGCGAGACACCAGCATAATTAGGATCAATATAATGAGTAGCGCACTCAGCGAGCAAAAAGTAAAAGATATTCAAAATTTAAATGCACAAAAACGCTATCACTACCTATTAAAAGAAGTGGTTAAAAACCAACAAATATGGCTATTAATTGATGAGCACGGTTGTGTCATGCTCAATAGTGATGATGAAGATTGTGTACCCGTATGGCCTAATCAAGAATTTGCATTAGCATGGGCAACACAAGAGTGGTCACATTGTACTGCGGAGGCTATCTCACTTGAAAAATGGCATAATCGTTGGACACATGGACTTGAAGATGACGAACTTGCGCTGGTTATTTTCCCAGATCAAAACAGTGAAGGTTTGATCTTCTACCCCGATGAGTTTGACCATGAACTCAAACAACAAGCAAGAAAATAGCGTTTCTAATAGCGGATTTTAAATATCGCTTGTCAGACTGAAAAATGACAAGCGACATTTCAAAAGATTAGTTAATTGCAAATAACTCCACATCAAAAACAAGTAATGAACCGGAAGGGATTTTTTCGAGGCTACGCTTCCCATAAGCCAAGTGACTGGGAATATAAAATCGATATTTATCACCTTCAACCATCAATTGTAATCCTTCCGTCCAACCAGGAATGACTTTGTTAAGCTTAAATGAAATAGTTTTGCCACGTTCTACCGAGCTATCAAATACCGTCCCATCGAGAAGAGTACCATGGTAATGCACAGTAACTTTGTCTTTTCCACTCGGGTGCACGGTGCCTTTTCCTCGAGTTAACACTTCATACTGCAACCCAGATTCGGTGGTTTTTATCTCCTCTTTTTGACCATTTACAGCTAAGAAATCAACCCCTATTTGAATGTTTTTGGGTGCATCTTTACTTGCAATAAAGCCTTTAAAGATAAAAAACAGTGCAACTAAAATTAATCCAACAATAATAATTTTCAATGTAATACCCCTTTTAAATATGTGAATAATTTTGTGATTTATCATGCTACTTGAAAATGATAAATCAAAAGAGTGCTGTGATGATTCTAACCCAGTAACAACGCATTATCGATAGCATTAAAGGTACAACATGCATCCATCAATGATTTTGCCGTTAATTGTGGCACCCCATAGGCTTCGGTTTCAACACCAAAAGATTGCCTTACTTTATCTAATAATATAGAAAAATCACCATCCCCTGAAAGCAAAATAATGGTATCAACCTGCGAGGCCACTTCCATTATATCAATAGTGATGCCCACATCCCAATCACCTTTTGCCGTGCCGTCACTGCGTTGGATGTAAGGTTTTAGCTTCACCTCAAACCCTAAATGCTTGAGCACATCTTGGAATTTTATCTGTTGGTCATCCCCCCTATCAATGGCATAAGCATAGGCATGGGTTATTTGTCCCTGCGATTTTATTTTTTGCCATAACTTACGATAGTTAAATTGTTTTCCATAGGCTTGGCGAGAAGTGTAATAGATATTTTGAACATCGGCAAAAATAGCAATTTTTTTCATTGGAGAGGCCTCCGTATTTAAGAAGTCTTTATCATGCATCATGGCGAATGAAAAAACAAAAAAAGCCCTAAATAATCAAATTATTTAGGGCTTTTTTTAATGAGATGAAAATGAAAGGCTCATATTCATCTTATTTATTTTTTAACTACCGACAAAGTTATTACGTGCCGCACGTTGTTTTTGACGACTGCCCGTACCGGCACCTGAACGTTGACCATCAGCATGGCCTAATTTAGGTTTCTTAGGCTTTTTAGGTTTAGGGGCACGTGCATCTAATACCGAAGGAGACAGTGGCACACCCGGTTCAAACCCTGCGAGCGTTTTACGAGGAATAACTTTTTTGATCAATTTTTCAATATCTTTAAGTAGCTTAAATTCTTCTTGGCATACCAAGGAGATCGCTTGACCAAAGTTTCCTGCCCGTCCGGTACGGCCGATACGATGCACATAATCTTCACTGACATGGGGTAAATCAAAGTTGACAACCTGTGGCAATTGATCGATATCGATACCTCGCGCAGCAATATCTGTTGCCACTAACGCCGTAACTTGTCCCTCTTTAAAAGCGGCCAGAGCTTTAGTACGTGCTCCTTGACTCTTATTACCATGGATAGCAGCCGCACTAATACCGCGCGCTTCAAGCTGTTTAACTAAACGGTTAGCACCATGTTTGGTTTTTGAGAAAACCAATACTTGCTTCCAATCATTTTCTTTAATTAAGGTTGTTAATACAATCGATTTTTTGGTTTTGTCTACTTCGTAAACAAACTGAGTCACACTTTCCGCGGTGGTATTACGTGGGCTCACTGATATTTCAACTGGATTGTTGACCAATCCTTTAGCAAGTTTACGAATATCAGGCGAGAAAGTGGCTGAAAAAAGTAAGTTTTGACGTTGTTTAGGCAAGAATCCGATAATACGTTTGATATCGTGAATAAACCCCATATCCAACATGCGATCGGCTTCATCTAAAACCAATACTTCTAGCTGTTTAAAACGTACTGCATTCTGTTGATACAAATCTAATAAACGACCCGGTGTGGCGACCAATATATCAACACCACGACGCAGAAGTTGCATTTGAGGATTAATTTTTACGCCACCAAATACCACGGCACTGCGCAGTGGTAAGTTTTGTCCATAATCTTTAACACTTTCATGTATTTGGGCAGCCAGCTCACGTGTCGGCGTTAAAATAAGTACACGTACTTGGTTTGCTTTGGCGGGTTCACCATGCATCAAGTTAGCTAATAAAGGCAGCGTGAAACCCGCGGTTTTACCTGTTCCCGTTTGCGCAGCAGCCATCACATCTTTCCCTTCTAAAATAACAGGAATAGCTTGTGCTTGAATGGGGGAAGGCTCTGTATAGCCCTGCTCTTTTACTGCGCGTAATAGCGCTTCAGGTAAACCAAGGGAGTCAAAACTCATAAATTAATCTCTTTGTAAATGGGCGTGCACGTTATCATGCCAATATAAAAAATTTAGCACAGATTAACGGGGACATAGTAAAATAAGCGCGTAGCTTACAGCAAACGGCTTAATAGCGGTGATTTAAATCACTATTGCTCTATAAATAATCAATCGGCGGTGGAGATAAGCGCGCTATTTTGTTACAAAATGCGCTCGCTGTAGGCGAGCAAAAGATCCTCAACGAATGATTAATGCCCATAATACCCGTAAACTAATATCTCTCCGTCGTTTATCTAACCTATTAAGATATCTTTCATTAGTACAATAAGAAGCTTTAAAAGTCTTAGTGAACTCAGTCACAACTTCGAGTACAATACGCGCAATTATTATTCAACGCTATTTGTAGGAAAACGACGTCTATGCTGTCAACTAACAACATCACCATGCAGTTTGGTGCAAAACCACTTTTTGAAAATATCTCAGTTAAATTTGGTAGCGGTAACCGTTACGGTTTAATTGGTGCGAATGGTTGCGGTAAGTCAACGTTCATGAAAATATTGACGGGCGACCTTGAGCCAAGTGCAGGTAATGTCAATAACGATCCTAATGAACGTATTGCCAAGCTACATCAAGATCAGTTTGCATTTGAAGCCTTCACCGTATTAGACACGGTATTGATGGGTCATAAAGAGATGTGGGCGGTTATGAACGAGCGTAATCGTATCTATTCTTTGCCTGAAATGACCGAAGAAGAAGGGATGCAGGTGGCCGATCTTGAAACTGAGTTTGCCGAAATGGATGGTTACACAGCGGATTCACGTGCGGGAGAAATTTTACTGAGCGTGGGCATCCCACTCAATCTGCATGCGGGTTTAATGTCTGAAGTCGCGCCAGGTTGGAAATTACGTGTATTACTGGCACAAGTTCTATTCTCAAACCCAGATATCATGTTACTCGATGAGCCCACCAATAACTTGGATATCGATACTATTCGTTGGTTAGAAGCAGAGCTAAAGGCGCGTCAATGTACGATGGTCATTATCTCCCATGATCGCCATTTCTTAAACTCAGTCTGCACACACATGGCCGATATCGATTACGGTGAACTACGCCTCTTCCCAGGTAACTACGACGAGTACATGACCGCGGCAACACAAACACGTGAACGTCTACTCAGTGAAAATGCCAAAAAGAAAGCACAGCTTTCTGAATTGCAAGATTTCGTCAGTCGCTTTTCTGCTAATGCATCAAAAGCCAAACAAGCAACATCTCGTGCTAAACAAATGGATAAAATTCAACTTGCAGAAGTAAAAGCTTCAAGTCGTGTTAACCCTTACATCGTTTTCAAACAAGAGAAAAAACTTTTCCGTAACGCACTCGAAATGGTAAATGTCACCAAGCGCTTTGATAAAACCCTGTTTAAAGACTTAAACCTGATGATTGAAGTGGGTGAGCGTGTGGCCATTATTGGTCAAAATGGTGTGGGTAAAACCACACTGTTACGTACACTCATGGGTCAACTTGAAGTCGATTCAGGTAGTTTTAAATGGTCTGAGAATGCAAACTTAGGGTATTACGCACAGGATCACACTTACGCATTTGCGAAAGATCAAACCTTAATGGAATGGATGGCGCAATGGATGAAACCGGGTGACGATGAGCAATCGGTACGTGGTACATTGGGGCGTTTATTATTTGGCTCAAACGATATTGGCAAATCAGTAAAAATCATTTCTGGTGGTGAGCAAGGTCGTATGTTATTTGGTAAGTTAATGATGGACGAGCCAAACATTCTATTAATGGATGAGCCAACCAATCACTTGGATATGGAATCCATTGAATCCTTAAACTTAGCGCTTGAGAACTACGCAGGAACCTTACTGTTTGTTTCACATGACCGGGAGTTTGTATCGTCACTTGCGACACGTGTTATTGAAATCAAAGAAGATGAAATTATTGATTTCCACGGTACTTACGCTGAATACCTTGCAAGCCAAGGCATTGTAGAGGGTTAAACCTCAATACCGTTTAACGCTTCATTTCCGGTGCGGAGATGAAGCGTTATTAGCCTTTTCTTTAGCTCATATTATTCTTCCACTTTAGAAATATAAAGGTGTTGCAGATCATTGCCCCAGAGCTGTAAAAACTTACGCTTTTTATCTTTACTCTGTATGCATTTAGCAAACATAATAAAACCCGCTCCTTCGACATCTCGTGCCTCAGTAATATCAAAGCGACTTAATAATTTATCCCGATACTTTTCAATCGGAATAGCGACACTGCGCTCCTCACTGGGATTTAACCAGTTTAAGGTTTTATCAGCATGGGATATCGTGCCCCAATACATTCTCGGTGCACCGTTATCGGTAGGCATCGCGTCATTAACATTTACAAAAAGGTTTTTAGCACGCCATTTATGTTTTTCACTGGTATAAACCCATAAATCGGCACTCGCCAGAGAGCTACCACGTAATAAGCTCACTAATAATTTTTTTAAACCCTGTTTATTGATATTCAGGGTTTGTTGTTCTTTTGAGTGAGCACTGACTGTGGATGCTGATGACGGTTTTTGCTGCGAGTGTTTTTTATGCGATTCTTTTTGATTGATTGGCACACTAAAATCTATCTGTAGCGTGTCCGCTTCCAGTAACATTTGCTCCACTTCAGCAACTAATTTTTGCTCCTCTGATTTTCGCGCAGAAGGATTAAACTCTTCACAATCAATATCATGATAACGACTACCAAAACAAGCTTGCTTACCATCACGGGATGCTTTGCGAAAATACGCTTGCTGTTTACAGACCGGGCACAATAATGAATAGCGTAATGTATTTATGTCATTTTCAGGCAAGGCTTTAAATTCAAAAATAGAGAATATTTTTTCATTATCGTCATCAAATTTACAAATGGCATCAAGCATTTTTATTCTCCTGTTAATCTTGCCTGTATGAGTAGATTACGTGGCGTCACTGAGGTATCACAAAAAGTAGAAACATTGACCTTATAACCCGATTCTTGTAATGCCAGCGCTCTATCATAAACCAACCACAACTCGAGTGGGCGCACAAAAAACTGGCTTATTAACTCCATACGGCGCACTTTTTTCAGACGCTTTTGTGCTAATGCCACAAAGGGCTGTAAATTTTCAGGGATGACAAAGTTGAGTGTTTTTTGCTGTTTTACCCAAAGTACAAATTCGTCAAAGGTTTTTGATAATAATGCTTTAGGAAAACTGGGTAGCGGGAAGTAATTTGTGGTTTTTAAACCATGCTTTTGCAATTCGTCAAAGGCTAAGCGCCATAAGACCTCCTGCTCACTTAAACGCGCTTGTCTTTTGCCCGTCGTCACTTGTTTATTGACGGCAAGTTTCAACCCCTGCTTAGTGATTTCTAACAGCGATTTTTTGCCCAGTGATGAACAAGGTAAATAAGTGCTTTGCGCCGTTAAATGATAACAACAGGGACTGATAGTAAGTTGCTTAGGTCGTTGTTTCTTTGCTAACTCAATCAGTCGTAGGTGTAGGTCTCCACAAGCATGTAAAGCAATCGCATGACAGTTATTCTTAATGTAAGCATCGGCCTGACCTTTTAAGACATCTGCTTGTTGAAAGGTTTGCTGTACCTGTCGCTTTTGGGCTTCTTTCCCTCCCCAATCACAAAGTGTTTGTTGCCACTCAATGGAGATCAGCGGACGCTGTTGTTGCCAACTAATTAATCGCCCTAAGTGCCCTTTACCCGCGCACCACTCAACAACCGTTTGCTGATCATTCACATGCTCTGCAAAGGCTGATATTTGTGACCATTTTCGCCCTTTAATCCCAGTACTTAACCAAAAGGGCATGTCTTTATCTGCAAGAGGCAGCTGGTCAACCGCAAACAAAGTATCATCTAACGGCATTAACGAGGTAATAAACATAATTAATTTTGGATACAATTGCTCAGGTTGCTGTTGATAACGTTGTAACTGGTGATCCGTTAATGACTCTAAAAAATCACACAAGTCAGGATGACTAAGCAACCATGGATAATCATCATAATGAAATGCGTCAAATTGCCAGAACGGTTGTAACTGCGTTAAATAACAATCTAATTGCAGAAATATTTTATTGTACAAAGGTTATCTTGCCGTCGACTACATCCACTAATATATTCTTATCTTTGAGCAGCTTTTCTGAAATTATCTGCTCTGCAAGTGGGTTTTCTAACAGTTTCTGAATGGCACGTTTCAGTGGCCTTGCTCCATAGAGAGGCTCATATCCAGCTTCAACAATGAGTTCAATGGCATTATCATTAAAGGCCAGATTATAATGACGTGCTTTAAGGCGTTTTTGTAGTTGATGTAATTGAATCGTCGCAATCAATTTTATATGTTCCTCAGCCAATGGGTGAAAGACCACTGTCTCATCAATGCGGTTTAAGAATTCAGGTTTGAACTGGCCACGCAATATTTCTAATAACTGCTCTTTTACTATTTCATAACTTTTGTGTCCAAACTGTTCATGGATAATATCAGAGCCAATATTAGAGGTCATAATGATCACCGTATTGCGGAAATCAACGGTGCGCCCGTGGCCGTCCGTTAAACGTCCATCATCAAGCACCTGCAGTAGGATATTAAACAGATCAGGGTGCGCTTTCTCTATTTCATCTAAGAGAATGACCGAGTAAGGTTTACGGCGCACAGCTTCAGTGAGATAGCCACCCTCTTCATATCCGACATAACCCGGAGGCGCACCAATTAAACGTGCCACGGAATGTTTTTCCATGAATTCAGACATATCAATACGGATCATGTTTTCTTCACTATCAAAGAGGAAGCTTGCAAGGGCTTTACAGGACTCTGTTTTACCGACCCCAGTGGGTCCTAAAAAGAGAAATGAGCCAATAGGACGATCCGGATCACTTAACCCTGCCCGACTGCGCCGAATGGCATTTGAGATAGCCTCAATCGCTTCATTTTGACCAATGACTCGACTGTGTAATAATTTTTCCATTTTAAGTAATTTTTCACGTTCACCCTCGAGCATTTTATCCACTGGGATACCTGTCCAACGTGCTAAAATTTCTGCGATTTCATTTTCAGTGACACAGTGCTTAAGCAAGGTCATTTCTTGCATTTCAGCTTGCGTTGCAAGATCTAACTGCTTCTCCAATTCAGGGATTTTTCCGTATTGTAATTCTGACATACGTGAAAGGTCGGCAGCACGACTGGCCACTTCCAAATCTAAACGTGTTTGCTCCAATGCTTTTTTAATATTTTGTGTACCAGAGAGGGCCGCTTTTTCCGCTTTCCAAATTTCATCTAATAATTTGTACTCTTTGCCGATTTTTTTTAACGATTTCTCAATGCTATTAAGGCGAGTTATGCTGGCTTCATCCGTTTCATTTTTAAGCGCTTTTTGTTCAACACTTAATTGGATGATTTTTCGTCCCAGTTTATCTAAACTTTCCGGTTTAGAGTCCATCTGTAAACGAATACTGGAAGCGGCTTCATCAATCAAATCTATCGCTTTATCAGGCAGTTGCCTATCTGATATATAGCGGTGTGACAACGTAGCAGCGGCCACGATAGCAGGATCGGTGATCTCTACTTTATGATGCAGTTCATAACGTTCTTTTAAACCACGCAAAATAGCAATGGTATCTTCAACCGTTGGCTCATCGACTTGTACTTTTTGAAAGCGTCGCTCAAGGGCTGCATCTTTTTCTATATATTGACGATATTCATCTAACGTGGTTGCACCAACACAATGTAAGTCGCCACGTGCAAGGGCGGGTTTGAGCATATTACTGGCATCCATCGCACCATCGGTTTTACCCGCGCCAACCATAGTATGCAACTCATCAATAAAGAGGATGATTTGCCCCTCCTTGCTCGCCAGCTCAGAAAGTACCGATTTTAAACGCTCTTCAAATTCACCACGATATTTAGCACCAGCAATTAAGGAGCCCATATCCAAGGATAAAACACGCTTGTTTTTTAGCCCTTCAGGGACTTCACCATTAATAATTCGTTGTGCCAGCCCTTCAACAATTGCTGTTTTTCCCACACCCGGCTCACCAATAATAACCGGATTATTCTTGGTACGACGTTGTAAAACCTGAATCATACGTCTGACTTCATCATCTCGACCGATCACCGGATCAAGTTTTCCTTGCTCAGCCAGTTCAGTGAGATCGATGGTAAATTTATCTAATGCTTGTGCTTGCCCATCACTATTAGGATCTTCATGGATTTTTTTGATCGACTTATTTACTTTTTTACTGGTTAAGCCCATATTTTTTAATAATTGACCTAGTGCACCTTTATCTTCACAAGCGGCTAATAAAAAAAGTTCCGAAGAAATAAATTTATCTTTATTTTTTTGGGCAAACTTATCACAAAGGTTAAATAATATACCCAGTGGCGCAGAAAGCTGAATATCACCTCCAACGCCAGAAACAGGGGCGATCTTATCTAACTCTGCGGATAGCTGCGAGCGTAGCAGGTTAATGTCAATTTCAAGATCCGCTAAAATGGGACGAATTGAGCCTCCATCTTGGTTTAATAACGCTAACATAAGATGTGGACCTTCAACATAATGATGGTCACGTCCCAACGCCAGAGATTGTGCATCGGAAATAGCTAATTGAAATTTACTGGTCAGTTTATCTAAACGCATAATGGCCCCTTTTTATCATCTTAATCAAGCAACACCCTAAAAAAAAGCTGATGTAATAAGTATAAGATGCGGGTTAAGTCATTAAATTTCAAGGCTGAAGTTTAAAGTTTGCACGCATCGATATAAATGAGGCTTGCCATGCGTCCGGTTTTTCCATCGCGGCGATAGGAATAAAAAAGAGCGGGTTCAGAAAAAGTACAATGTTCACTGGCGGTTATTTGCGCCACATTAAAAGGAGCTAAACGCAATCGTGCAAGTTGCTGCAGATCAGCTAAATAACGGTCTTGGTAGCTTGTAAAGGCCACTGCCGCTTGTGGATCTTGGTCAATAAATTCAGCTCTTACTTCTGCGCCAACTTCAAAAGCATTTTTACCAATACAAGGTCCAAGCCAAACCAGCAGTTCGCTACTTTTCATGCACAGTTTATTACAAATTTTCGTTAATGATTTTTCAATAATGCCATCACACAAACCACGCCAACCCGCATGTATCGCACACACAAAAGTCCCCTGTTTGTCGGTCACTAACAGTGGCAAACAATCTGCGGTCATCACCACACAAACTTGATGATGCTGCTCAGTCCAAGCTGCATCGGCTTCAATACCTTGCTTGGTTTTATCATCAATTTTTAATAATAACGTACTGTGGGTCTGATTTAGCCAACAAAGAGGTGTTTTAAGGGCGAGTTGAGCGGTTAATTGTTGGCGGTTATTAAGCACTAAATTGGGGTTATCTTGCACATGTAGGCCTAAGTTTAGACCCTGATAGACCCCGGTACTCACGCCATGAATGCGAGTACTTGAAAATGCTTTAATGTGTGTTGGTGCTGACCAGTTAGGCGTAATTAAATGAATAATAATAGGCTCCCCACTGGCCAGACGTTAGCCCCTAAAATAGAACTAATTAACTAACAATATCGTTGTTACTGTTCATAAAAAATAGCATCTGCACGTAATACAGCGGCTAATTTTTCCATATCATCGGGAACCGGTGCATGCCACTCCATTAATTCCCCCGTGATAGGATGATTAAGGCGTAACATGGTGGCATGAAGAGCTTGGCGTTTAAATGCACGTAGTGTCGTGGTTAATGTTTCCGATGCACCTTTAGGTGGACGAGGACGACCGCCGTATACGGGATCACCCGCAAGTACATGACCAAGATGCGCCATATGCACACGAATTTGGTGAGTACGACCTGTTTCTAACCGTAAACGCAAGCGGGTATGTGCACGGTATTTTTCTGCTACTCGATAATGTGTTACCGCATGTTTGCCACCCACAGAGACCACCGCCATTTTAACACGGTTCGCTTTATCACGTCCGATAGGCGCTTCAACACGACCACCCGCGGTGAAAATACCCATTGCAATGGCATCATACTCACGGGTAATTTCACGCGCTTGTAAACTACTGACTAAATGCGTTTGTGCAGGGATGGTTTTGGCGATGACCATTAGCCCCGTGGTGTCTTTATCTAAACGGTGCACAATGCCTGCTCGAGGCACTTCTGCAATTTCAGGATAACGGTATAAAAGCGCATTAAGCACGGTGCCGTCTGGATTACCCGCACCAGGATGCACCACTAAACCAGCAGGTTTATTGATCACTAAAATATGCTCATCTTCAAAAATAATATCAAGCGCAATATTTTGCGCTTTAAATACCACTTCATCTTCTAAAAAAGCATTAATTTCAACCGCTTGATGAGTATAAACTTTTTCACGAGGGATATTAATGACGTCACCATCAATTTGTACCATGCCCTCTAAAATCCATTCTTTAATACGCGTCCGAGAATAGTCAGGAAATAACGCCGCTAGCGCCTTATCTAAACGAAAACCTAATTGCTGCTCGGTCACTTCTGCGGTTAGGTGTAACTCTTGACTCATATTATTTTCTCTTCTTTTTTTCTTTTTAGCACAACTAATTTAGGGGCTAATAGCGGTTAATAAACTTAGATTTGCGCATTAGTAGTGCAATCTTGCCAATTTTGTCTTTTTTAACTTTTCTTTTTGGGATTGATAGCAGATACTGTGCCTCTACTCACCCAATTTTAAAAAAGTATGGCAGGCATTGTAACACTTATGAATAAGATCCTCAGACTATTAACGACCTCTGCTTTTATTATTTTTTTTACCGTGGGCTGCTCTTCGAAAAAAAATGATGTGCCAAGAATAGATGACAAACCTCCCGTTGAGCTTTATAGCGATGCACAGCAAGCACTGCAGTCGGCAAACTATGAAGAAGCGACAGAAATATTAGAAGCCCTCGATAGTCGTTATCCCTTTGGACCTCATTCAGACCAAGTTCAACTGGACCTTATTTACGCTTATTATAAACGTGATGAAATCGCCCTCGCATTAGCAAATATTGACCGTTTTCTGCGCCTTAATCCCGCCCATGAAAATCTTGATTACCTCTATTATTTACGCGGTTTAACGCACATGGCAACGGATCAACAATTTTTCCAAAACCTCTTTGGCATTGATCGTTACGATCGAGATCCAAGCCATTCATTGCAAGCTTTTAAAGACTTTAAGCACCTCATTAAATTTTACCCAGAGAGTCCATATGCACTCGATGCACAGCAAAGAATGGTCTTTATTAAAGACCGCTTAGCACGTTATGAAATAGCGATTGCAAAATGGTATATTGAGCGAGATGCATATATTGCAGCCATTAACCGCAGTAAGTTAGTTTTGAATAATTACCCCAATACTGAAGCGGTTGAAGATGCACTTGGAATTATGATCATCGCTTATGATGAGCTTGATTTAGAGGAAGCAAAGAAAAATACCCTTGCGGTGTTAAAAATAAATTACCCAGATAGTCGCACCGTCAGAAGAAGTGAACGCTGGACACTTTTTAACTGGTAATCAACATAGTAATCAACATAGTAATCAACATAGCAGAAAAATAGCTGTCAACTTAGTACGCATAGAGTACTTACCGAGACTGACAGCTTGATACTGATGAATATATTTTATACCGCTTCAGTGTCTTCCTCACCAGTACGAATACGAATGACTCGTTCAATGGGTGTCACAAATATTTTTCCGTCACCAATTTTTCCGGTCTGTGCGGTTGCCATAATAACTTCAATACAGCGCTCAACATCTTCTTTTTTTACCACTAACTCAATCTTCACTTTTGGTAAAAAATCAACCATGTATTCTGAACCACGGTATAATTCGGTATGACCCTTTTGACGACCAAAACCTTTGACTTCTGATACGGTCATACCCGTGATATCAATATCAGCAAGCGCTTCACGTACATCATCCATTTTAAACGGTTTAATAATCGCTTCAATTTTTTTCATAATACTCTCTTTTTTATTAACTCATTATTTTAACTGTAATACTAATTACGATAAATAGACAAGAATAAACTTAAACAAGATCACACTCATCAATAATAATTCACTATTATCTTTTCGCCTGCATCTAGCCATTATTAATCAAGATACGTTCTCCAATAGAGAGCTTGGACAGCAAGCCAAGGAGTAACATGATGATGACTAATCGACCATTTTAATGCGTAACTCGGCCGGCACTTCAAAAACGGTATTTTCTTGCACACCCGGGTTTTCAATCACCAAAATGCCCCCCAGAGTTTTTAACTTATCGACGACGGCTTGTACCAATACTTCAGGCGCAGAAGCACCTGCAGTAACCCCCACTTTAGCCACATTTTCAAACCACGCACTTTTAATATCAGTGGCGTTATCAATCAGGTAAGCATTAACCTCTTCACAACTCGCTTTTTCACGTAAACGATTGGAATTGGAAGAGTTAACAGAGCCCACTACTAAAACCAGATCGGTCAGTTTTGCGAGTGCCTTTACTGAGTCCTGACGATTTTGAGTGGCATAACAGATATCATCTTTACGTGGTCCAACGATGTCAGGAAATTTGTCACGTAAAGCGCCGATAATGCTCGCCGTATCATCGACCGAGAGTGTTGTTTGCGAGCTATAACAAAGATTATTCTCATCCTTCACTTGTAATTTAGTCACATCTTCAGGGGATTCGACTAAATAAATCCCGCCCTTCTCATTGTCATATTGCCCCATTGTTCCCACAACTTCAGGGTGCCCTTCATGACCAATCAGAATGCACTCTTGGGCGCGACGGCTTGCACGTGTTACTTCCATGTGTACTTTAGTAACCAAAGGACAAGTTGCATCAAACACTTTTAACGCTCGCGACTTCGCTTCATTACGCACTGCTTGTGATACACCATGGGCACTGAAAATCACGATGTTATCATCGGGTACTTCATTTAATTCTTCAACAAAAATAGCGCCACGAGCTTTTAAACCATCAACCACATATTGATTGTGTACGACTTCATGACGTACATAAATAGGTGCAGGAAAAATGTCCAATGCACGTTCAACAATTGAGATCGCACGATGCACACCCGCACAAAAACCACGGGGATTGGCTAAAATAATTTCCATAAAGATTCCTAACTTAGTACTTCAAGAACATCAACGTCAAAAGTGAGTGTTTGCCCCGCAAGTGGATGATTAAAGTCAACGGTAACACTGTCCGCGATAATTTCACGAATAATACCGGGTAACTCACTGCCATCAGGCTGTGTAAAGGTAATAATAGCGCCCACTTCTGCCGGGACATCGTGGCTAAATTTACTGAGCTCTAAATGATGAATGTTATCAGGATTAGATAACCCAAACGCATCTTCGGGTGCCAGGGTAAAGGTTTCAGATTGCCCCTCTTTTAAGCCTAATAAGCACTGCTCAAAATTTCCTGTTAGGCTACCATCACCCATTACAAATTTAGCGGGTTTATTATCGACTTTGCTACTATCCACAGCAGAGCCATCCGCTAAACGAATAGAAAAGTGCATCATTACTTCGCTTTTTTGAGTAATCATCTTGACAGCGTCGGTCATTATTTATTTTCCTTTTTGTCGGATTTTTCTGTGTTTTTATCAGGATAGATGATAGCGCCAAGAATAATCATAGCGGCGCCAATAAATATCGCAATATCCGCAACATTAAAGGTGGGCCAACGATAAAATCCTAAGTCAAAATCTAAAAAATCAACTACATAGCCAAACATTAAGCGGTCTATCACATTACCAATGGCACCTGATAATACTAAGCTAAAAGCGACATTTTCCCAGCGTTTATTGACACTATTTTGCTTTAATGAATAAAGTAAAAAAGCGGAAATAGCAAAAGCAATGGTGGTAAATAAATATTTCTGCCAGCCCCCTGCATCACCTAAAAAACTAAACGCTGCGCCATAATTTCGGGCATAGGTAAAATTAAAAAAAGATAAAATTTCATAGGACTCGTAAAGTTCGAGTGCTTGCACTGTCCAGTATTTTGTGACTTGATCTAAAATAACTAACAGCGCAGTTATCCACAACCAACGTAATCCCGATTTTTTAATTATTTCTACCATTGAGTTCTCTTATCGTACAAGCTAAAAAAAACGCCTTAATAGAGTAAGGCGTTTAGGATTATATCGCCAAGCGATAGGTGAAGATCACGGTGACTTGATTAAGCAAATTTACGCTGCTCACCGGCACCATCAATATTAGTGATACAACGAATACACAGTAGAGGATGTGTTTCGTTATGCCCGACTGTTTCATTATGGTGCCAACACCGATCACACTTAGCATGAACACTTTTCTCAATACTCACCAACAAACCATCCACATCGGTTTTAATGGCATTTTCCGGCGCACTGTTTAATGCTTTCACGGTGGCTTTTGAGGTGATCAAAACAAAACGTAATTCATCCGCTAGACCATTCAACAAATCGGCCAGTTTAGCATCAGCATAAAGTGTTACCTCCGCTTCTAAGCCACCACCAATGACACTTTCTTTACGCGCCAGCTCTAAGGCTTTATTAACTTCAGCACGTACTGCAATGAGCTCATCCCACGATGCATTTGATAACGCTTCATGCTCACCTAAAGAAAACAAACCATCATACCAAACACCCGTGAAAACAAACTCATCACGCGCGCCCGGTAGTCGTCCCCAAATTTCATCAGCGGTAAAGCTTAAGATAGGTGCCATCCAACGTACCATTGCTTCCGCTAAGTGAAACATTGCCGTTTGACAACTGCGTCGAGCAATACCGTCTGCTTGCGCCGTATACTGTCTATCTTTAATGATATCTAAGTAAAAACTGCCCAACTCTATAGAGCAGAAGTGAGTTAATTTTTGGTGCACAGCATGGAGATTATAGTCATTGTAAGCCTCAATGATTTCTGCTTGCAAAACATCAGCTTTGGCAACGATCCAGCGATCTAACGCGACCATTTCATCATTAGCGACAAGATCTGTTTCTGGTTCAAAACCATTTAAGTTAGAGAGTAAAAAGCGCATGGTATTACGGATACGACGGTAACTGTCCGCACTGCGATTTAAAATCTCGTCGGAAACGGTGATTTCACCGGTGTAATCAGTTGAAGCGACCCATAAGCGCAGTACATCTGCCCCTAAATTATTCATCACTTTCTGAGGTGACATCACATTACCCACAGATTTAGACATTTTCTTACCCTGTGCATCAACCACAAAACCGTGTGTTAATACCTCTTTGTAAGGGGCTTTATTTTTGATTGCCATGCTGGTCATTAGTGAAGATTGAAACCAACCACGATGTTGATCTGACCCTTCAAGGTAAAGGTCGATATCAACAACCTTATCACCGTCTTTATACTCATCACGTACACCAACAACTGCCGTGTGCGTTGTGCCCGAGTCAAACCAAACGTCCAAGGTATCGGTCACTTTACGGTATTCTTGCGCTTCGAAACCTAATAGACTTTCCGCATCTAAATCCCACCAAGCTTGAATGCCCTCTTGTTCGATTTTAAGGGCAATTAATTCCATCATTTCAACACTGTTGGGATGCAATTCATCGCTTTCTTTATGTACAAACAGGGTGATCGGCACCCCCCAAGTACGTTGACGAGAGATACACCAATCAGGACGATTCTCAATCATTTTTTCAATACGTTGCTCACCCCAACTTGGGATCCATTTAACCGCTTTTATTTCACCTAACGCACTCTCACGTAAACCTTTTTGGTCCATTGCGATAAACCATTGTGGTGTGGCACGGAAAATAATTGGCGTTTTGTGTCGCCAGCAATGTGGATAGCTATGATTTAATACTTTATGGCAAAGCAGTGCATTTTTTTCAGCTAAGACTTCAAGTACTTTATCATTGGCTTTAAAGACATGCAGACCCGCAAAGAACTCGGTATCTTCACGAAATACACCGTTATCCGCAACAGGGTTTGCAACTTCTAAATCATACTTCAAGCCCACTGAGTAATCGTCTTGACCATGACCTGGTGCGGTATGTACACAACCCGTACCCGCGTCAATAGTGACGTGATCGGCAACAATCATTGGCACTTGTAAATCTAAAAATGGGTGGTTGAATAGTTGTTTTTCTAAATCAAGTCCCGCACAAATAGCGAGAATGTTGATATCTTCAATACCGTAGCGTGCCATCGCATCATTGACTAAGTTGCTCGCTAATATAAGACGACGTTCGCCCGCTTGTACCAGTGAGTATTCAACTTTAGCAGCTAATGCAACCGCGCGGTTAGCGGGCAGTGTCCAAGGTGTTGTTGTCCAGATAACAGTACAAATATCACCATGGCCTAAATCATCACCCTGTGCATTAAAACAAGCAATCACCGCATCGTTATCAACCGCCGTGAAAGCCACATCAATTGCGGGTGATTTTTTGTCTTCATATTCCACTTCTGCTTCCGCGAGAGCCGAACCACAATCAGTACACCAATGCACAGGTTTAGAACCTTTATGCAGATGCTCATTTTTGATGATTTTAGCTAAAGCACGCACTATGTTTGCTTCCGTTTTAAAGTTCATGGTCAGGTATGGATTTTCCCAATCACCTAACACACCTAAACGTTTAAAATCTTTGCGTTGACCATCAACTTGACGAGCGGCATATTCGCGACATTTAACACGGAACTGAGCAGCCGTTAATTTTTTCCCTGGCTTACCATGCTTTTGCTCAACTTTAAGCTCGATTGGTAGACCGTGACAATCCCAACCTGGGATATAAGGTGCATCAAAATCAGAAAGTGTTTTAGACTTAATAATAATATCTTTAAGAATTTTATTTACCGAGTGACCGATATGAATATCACCATTCGCATAGGGAGGTCCATCATGCAGAATAAATGTTTTTTTACCTTTTTTTGCAGTACGTATTTTGCCGTAAAGATCCTTGCTATACCAATTTTTCAGCATGTTAGGCTCGCGGTTAGCCAAATTTGCACGCATAGGAAAACCTGTTTTAGGCAGGTTTAATGTACTTTTGTAATCACTCATCGATTTTTATTCCATGTTACGATTTAATTGTTTGATGCTAACGTGATTATGCCACTGCTTAGCGCCTTGAATATCTTTATCAATCTGAATTTTTAACTCTGCAAACGAATCAAACTTTACTTCGTTGCGTAATTTTTTCTCTAATATAACTTCAAGTTGCTCTCCGTAAAGATCCCCCTCGAAATCAAAAACATGTACTTCTAACTGCTGCCTTTCACCATCAATAGTTGGACGGGTTCCAATATTAGCAACACCTTGGTAGGTTTTATTTTCAATACCTAAGACACTGACCACAAACACGCCAGAGACCGGTGAAACACGACGTTTTAACAATAAGTTTGCGGTCGGAACACCAATCGTACGCCCCAGTTTCTTACCATGGCTCACGCGCCCTGCGATACTGTATTTTCGACCCAGCATTTTAGCCGCCACAGCAAGTTCGCCAGTGGCTAAAAAATCTCTAATGCGCGTGCTACTAATACGATGTTCTTTTTGCATTAAACTTTGTGTATCAACCACTGCAAAGCCATGTTTTATACCCGCGTCTTTAAGCAGTTGGAAATCGCCTTTGCGTTGGTAACCAAAATGAAAGTCATCACCGACAACTAAAAACTTCACATTAAGCTTGTTGATAAGTAGCTCATCAATAAAATCTTGTGCGCTAATATTGGCAAATTGATGCGTAAATGAAACACATAACAAACGATCTAAATTTAACTTTTCAAGTTGCACATATTTATCACGCAAACGACTCAGACGAGCGGGGGCATTATTCCCTAAAAACAGCTCTTCTGGCTGAGGTTCAAAGGTCATCACTGTTGCTGGCACATTAAGACGTTTAGCTTCCGTTAACAGGCGCGATAGAACCGCATTGTGACCAAGATGAATACCATCAAAATTACCAATACTTAATACGCAGCCTTGATGCTGCTTTTTAAGGTTATGTATGCCACGTACTAATTCCATTATTCTACTTTTATAAACGCATCTAAAAAAGAGGATTATATAGTATAGCGCTCAACTTATCAGCACTCATTTTTCTCTTTTATGTCGTGATTTTAAAGTGCCTGAGTCGTAGGCCACTTAAACCTGTTGCCAAGAAATAACTCACAATGCCAAGCATAATTAAGGTAAATAATTTATAGGCAGATTCCAGTAAGGTGAATTCAGCCCACTGTTCTAGCGTTGGATTCAAATAAAACAGGGTCCCTGCCATCAACATTCCAGCAACAACAATACGTAACAGTATTGAAACCGTCTCCTCCTGTTTTTGATAAACACCACTTTTATACAAACCAAACCACAACATTGTGGCATTTAATGTGGCAGAAATAGAGGTGGCAATAGCAAGCCCAACATAACCAAACGGAATGGCAAAAATAAGGTTCAGAAGCATATTACTCACCATCGCAATGATACCAAATTTAACTGGGGTTTTAGTATCTTGACGAGCGTAATAACCCGGCGCTAAGACCTTAACCATCATAAAACTGAGCAAACCAGAACCATAAGCCACCAGACTCATCGACGCCATACTGACATCCTGTGCACTAAATTCACCACGCATAAACAGTACACGTAACATCGGCTCTGCAAGGACAATAAGCCCTAACATCGCTGGAAAACCTAACAGGCACACCATGCGCATGGCCCAATCAATGGTTTTCGCAAAATGATCTTGAGATTTGCCCACATGTGAAGAGGAAAGGCTTGGTAAAATAACCGTGGCAATGGCAATACCAAAGAGACCCAATGGAAACTCTAACAATCGGTCCGAGTAATATAACCAACTGATTGATCCCGTTTGTAAAAAACTGGCAATAAACGTATCAAGTAATAAATTTATTTGGCTCACCGACACACCAAATAGAGCCGGTAACATCAAGGTCCGAATTTTAACCACACCCGGATGGTGCCAATCCCATTTTGGTTTGACTAACATGCCCTCTTTTGCCATAAAAGGAATTTGAAAGATGAATTGTACCGCTCCCCCTAATAAGACTCCGATGGCTAAGCCAAACTCTGGTTGCGCTAACTGTGGTGATAAAAATAAGGCACAACCGATAATAGCGATATTTAAAAATACCGGGGTAAAAGCGGCCACTGCAAATTTCCCGAGGGTATTTAAAATCGCGCCAGAAAGTGCGGTAAAGGTGATAAACCAAAGATAAGGGAAAGTAATTTTAAGCATACTCGATGCCAGCTCAAATTTATAAGCGTCAGGGCCCCCGTTGTACCACTCTAAAAACCACCCAAAACCAAACATTGCACTGATGAAACCCGACCCTAAAACGCCTAAGAGAGTGATAACCGTCACGATAGTGCCCAATGTGCCTGAAACGGCAGCAATTAACTCCGTGACTTCACTCCGTGGTTTGGTTTTTTCATATTCAGTCAGTACCGGGACAAATGCTTGCGCAAAGGCACCTTCAGCAAATAAACGGCGTAAAAAATTAGGAATTTTGTTCGCAAAGAAAAAAACATCGGCTCCCGCTCCAGCGCCCATTAAGCTAGCAATAACCACATCTCGCACAAGTCCTAATACACGAGAAACCAACGTCATCGCGCTGACTATCAGGCCTGATCTTAATAACTTTTTACTCACAATAAACATTCCTAACTGAATTTAGAATGCCATTTTATCGCTAAAATGCACTAACATATATAAAAGCTGGAAATTAATATCGAAACACAGTGAATTAATTCATTGTAAATTTGCATCTAGTGCGCGTTGAGTATAAAATGCGCGTCAGTTTAACCACCTGTCAGAATGCATCGCAGTTTTTTCAGCGGTTAATAAAAAACCATTTGACAATACACATGTTACAAGGCATATTCCACGACCTTTGATTATCCCTTGTATACAGAATTTAGGAGTTAAGGTCTTGGCTAATATCAAGTCTGCTAAAAAACGCGCTATTCAATCTGAAAAACGCCGTAAACATAACGCTAGTCGTCGTACAATGATGCGTACTTTCATCAAGAAAGTTATCGTTGCTATCGAAGCTGGTAATAAAGAAGTTGCTACAACTGAATTTGTAAACCTACAATCGGTTCTAGACAAATTCGCAACTAAAGGCTTAATTAGCAAAAACATGGTTGCTCGTAAGAAAAGCCGTTTGTCAGCTAAAATTAAAGCTCTTTAATACTCGTCTTTTTACCATCACGGTATTAAAACTAAAAAAACCGACTTTATGTCGGTTTTTTTGTGCTTTTTATTACAAGTTTAAAGCATTACATAAAAAATTATATTCCCATTCCCGATAATGCCATCATTAAGTCTTTGATCGCTTTGCCTACAATAGGGTTACTCTCTTCAAAAACCAATAATTGTTGAATTAATTTTTTATCACGAATTAATTGTGCGGGATCACGTGATAAAATGGCTTCTTGAAATTGATCATGCACTAACCGTAACTCCCCTGCTGTGCACTCATCGGCAATAATATCGTTGTTTAAAATTTCTGACAGTTTTTTAAACTCAGACTTCACTTTAGTAATTGGCATAAATACCTCCAATAAATAATGGGATAGCATCCCTATTATAGCGCGAAAACCTTACGTTATTTTTTCTTAACTTTGAAAAAGTGATCTAAGTAGCGACCAAGACCTAAAAATCCCACAACAAATAAGACACTGATGCCCATTAGCCCTATATTGAACCAGCTACAATGCTCATAAGATTGCAAATAAAGTGTTGCAAGATAAATGGCGACTAACCAATAAACGAGACGCATTAGATAGGCCCACATTGAATAAGTTTTATCCGTTAGCCATAATTTAGCCATATTATTATGCTCCTTTAATCGTAAAGCTAAGCACATCATCGATATGCTTTTGTTCTGTGGCAAGCATAATTAAACGATCGATGCCTAATGCAACGCCCGAACAATCGGGTAAATTCTCTAATGATGTGATAAAACGGTAATCAATCGGCATGGTGGGCAGATTATGCTGCTGACGTAATTGGTTATCTTTTTCAAAGCGTCGCTGTTGCTCAACACTATCAGTTAATTCATGAAAACCATTCGCCAGTTCAATGCCTTTATAGTAGACCTCAAAACGTTCCGCAACACGTGCATCATCAACACTGATTCGAGCCAGCGCCGCTTGAGAAGCAGGGAAGTGATAAACAAAACAAGGTACATCGTTAGCAATAATAGGTTCAATTGCAACACAAAAAAGCAACTGTAAAACGGTATCAAAATCCATTTCGTTTTCTAATACCTCACCTAAATCAAGATCTTTTGCGGCGATTTTTAGCTCGTCAATTGTAGAGGACAGAGGATCAACATTTAATACTTGCAAAAAAGCTTGCTGATAAGTCAGGCGTTTCGCGACGCGACAATTGAGTATCAGCTGTAATAACTGATCCATTTCATCCATTAATTGGAAATGATCAAAACCAACACGGTACCACTCTAAAAGTGTAAATTCAGGATTATGGTAACGGCCAGACTCCTCATTTCTAAAGGCTTTTGAAATTTGAAAAATACACCCGCTTCCTGCCGATAAAAGGCGTTTCATGTGAAATTCTGGCGAGGTCTGTAAATACAGTGGCACACCGAGCGATTCAGGCGTCAAAGCAGATATTTCAGGGCCAACAAAATGAGTTTTAAAAGAGAAAATATGTTGGTCTGTTACCCCTGCTTGACTCAAGGAGGGCGTTTCAACCTCTAATAATTGACGAGTAATAAAAAAATGTCTTATCTGTTGAATGATAAAAGCTCGTTTTTTTAATAGCGATATATTTGCACTTGGTAACCAGGTCATACTTTCTCTTTACTTACATCAGTTATCTCCATGATACTTCAAGATGCTAAGTCAGCAAGGAAAATTGCGCCGTGATGTTTGCCATAAAATTGAAAACGAGTTATTTTACAGCGCGATTTTATCAGCACGCAGATTGCTAACGGGTATCAATGCAAAAGCATCACCTGAATTGAGCATCAATTTAGTTTTCTTCTTAGAGCTTATACCAAAGGAACTAAAAAGGTGATCACCCTCGCTCGTTTAAATCAACCTTAACTGCGTTGTGAGTTTTGAAGTGAGGATAACTATCTCCTGCAACTCACGCCTTGTTACCGTTAATTTATCCTTCGCAATCATTGATC
>JBAHZV010000005.1:0-7979 GCA_037132845.1 Psychromonas sp. | reverse complement strand
ACGTCTGTAGTTTCAACACCTGCAATGGCTGCCTTGGAGTAAACAAGACTATTCGCACCTTGGATAGCCCCTTTAAGCCCTTGAAGGGTTGATAGTCGTGCATCACTTTGTAGGTTAATAAACTTAGGCGCTGCTGTGACTGCAAGGATACCTAAGATAATAATTACCACGACTAATTCAATTAATGTAAAGCCTTTTTGATTTTTCATATGTGAGCTACCTTCTAACAATTTATTATCCAACAATTTATTATCAAACGATTTATTATCAAACGATTTATTATCAAACGATTTATTATCAAACGATTTATTATCAAACTATTTTAAGCCTAGCACCACACTACCTAATTTAATTTGACTTTTCCACTTAATTTAAATGGAAAAATTAAATAACAGGCCAAATTGATAAGCGGCGTAAAACAAACAAGTTAAACTGACAAAAATGTTAAGTAAGCAGGTTGAATTAATGAGTCATGTTAGATGCTGGAATTAAATTAATACAAACTCACCACAATAGCTTTTAATAGGCTTCTACCCGTTCCTTCTTACTCGCATTGGAGTCCAACATGGGTAAAGGGAACGCAGAATAGGGTCTTATACCAGAGGAATTAATTAAGTGATCAAGTATTACGCAGGAAAAATTATCACTAACAAGGCGTGAGTTGCAGGAGATAGTTATTCTCACTTCAAGACTCACAACGTAGGTAGGGTTAATTTTAACAACTAATACTGATCACCTTTTTAGTTCTTTTGGTATTAATAGAGAAGAGAAAGCGAATATGTTTAAAGAATACGATTTTGATGTTGCGCTTAAAGTGATAGAAAAAAACACCCATCTAAGAGGCGGGTTAGTTGAAACACTGCGAAACTTAGCCGATACCTTTGGTTACATTAATGAAGACCTATACCCAGCATTAGCAAATACTTTTAACCAGTCGGAAGCTGGTGTATTAGGTATTGTTAGCTTTTATCATGACTTCAAAACCAAACCGAGAGCAAAAAATGTAATAAAAGTGTGTATGGCAGAGGCATGTTATGCAAGAAAATCTAAGAACATGATTAAAGTCTTATGTGACACATTAGAAATAGATATTGGCGAACAGCGAGAAGATGGCAAGTATGAAATCGAAGAGGTTTTTTGTCTAGGTAACTGTGCAGTAGGCCCGAATATTGTTGTGAACGAAAAGCTTTATGCTGAAGTAAGCAGCGACAACGTAAAAGCTATCATCAATAAAAACTGCAAAGGAAAATAGATAATGATTAAGATTTATGTTCCGCTAGATACTACATCTGTCTCTTTAGGCGCTGATGAAGTTGTTGAAGAAATTACGCTACTCGCAAAACAAAACAACCAAGATATTCATATTATTCGTAATGGTTCTTGGGGGCTTGTTTGGTTAGAAACGTTAGTTGAAGTAGAAGTTAATGGGAAGCGTATTGCCTATGGTCCTATCAAAGCAAAAGATGTCGCGGGATTATTTGATGCTGACTTTTTAAACGCAGGGGAGCATCCATTAAAAGTGGGTGATATTACTAAAGTGCCTTACCTTGCTAAGCAAACAAGACTTTGTTTTCAGCGTGTTGGTTTAGTTGATCCAATGGAAATTGATGATTATATCAAACATGGTGGTTTTACTGCCCTTAAAAAAGCACTTATTGCATCCCCTGAAAGCCTAATTAAAGAGATAGAACTCTCTGGTTTAAGAGGTCGAGGTGGCGCTGCATTTCCCTCTTACCTAAAACTACAAGCAACCAAAGATGCACTTGCTGATGAAAAATTTGTTGTTTGTAATTTTGATGAAGGTGACTCTGGTACGTTTTCAGATCGAATGATGGGTGAAGGTGACCCCTTTATGATTTTAGAAGGTATGTTTTTAACTGCACTAGCGGTGGGTGCCAATGAAGGGTATATATATCTTCGTTCTGAATACCCAATCGCAAGAAAAGTATTAAATAATGCAATTAACCTTGCCCGAAAAACAGGTTGGTTAGGTAAAAACATCCAAAACAGTGGTAAAGATTTTGATATCCATCTGCGTATTGGTGCTGGCTCTTATGTTTGTGGCGAAGAGACTGCGTTGTTAAATAGTTTAGAAGGCAAGCGTGGCACCGTTCGTGTAAAACCCCCCTTCCCCGTTCATAAAGGTCTGTTTGGAAAACCAACGGCACTATTCAACGTTATCTCGTTAGTCAGCATGGTGACCATTATTGAACATGGCGGCAAAGTCTATGGCAAATATGGATATGCTCGCTCTCGTGGTACATGCCCATTCCAGCTTAGTGGCAATATTAAATATGGTGGTTTAGTTGAATTACCATTTGGTATCACAGTGAGAGATATTATCGAACACTTTGGTGGTGGTTTAGAGTTCTCTTTTGATGGCGGAAGGGATCTGAAATTGGTGCAGATAGGTGGGCCACTTGGTTACCACATGTCTAAGAATGATTTAGATAATCCATTAGACTACGAGCATTTTAAAACTCTCGGTGGTCATATCGGTCACGGTGGAATAGTCGTGATGGGTCATGATGCAAGTGCTAAAGAATTAGCGCATTTTGCTTTTGATTTCTGTGCATTAGAATCATGTGGAACCTGTACTCCTTGTCGTATTGGTTCAAGACGTGGTGCTGAGATGATGGAACAAGTTATCTCCGGAGAGTCTGTAAATGAAAATATTATTCTCATAAAAGAGCTCTGCGATACCTTAACAAAAACATCATTATGTGCATTAGGTGGGATCACCGCAGTACCAGTTTTAAGCTTGATTAAAAACTTTCCAAATGAGTTTGAAGATCGTTACAACAAATATGTGAGAAGATAATTATGCAGCTAACCAACGCAAAAAATATCATCAATGTTAAATGTGATTATGGTACGCCAGCTGTTGAGTCTAAAAAAGAGGTCAGCTTAACCATTGATGGTCAAACTATCACAGCTTTTGAGGGTGAGTCAGTTATGCGTGCCGCTTTAAAAGTAGGTATTAATATTCCTAGACTCTGTGCAACCGATAGTCTTAAGCCAATTGGCGGCTGCAGGTTGTGTATTGTTGAAATTGAAGGGGCAAGAATTACCACTTCTTGTACGGCAATTGTCGCAGAAGGACTGGTTGTTACAACGGAAAGTAAAGAGATCTTTAAGCTTAGAAAAAATTTACTGGATCTGTATATCTCAGAGCATCCGTTAGAGTGTTTAGTTTGCTCGGCAAATGGAGATTGTGATTTACAGGCTTTATGTGCACAGCATGGTGTGAGGGGATCTCGTTTTTTAGTGGAGAAGCGCAAACCTCATAAACCGGTTATCGATAAATCTGCACCCTATTTTGACTATGAAAGTACAAAATGTATTAGCTGTTATAAATGTGTCAGGGTGTGTATCGAAACTCAAGGTACTTTTGCATTAACCGTTAAACATAGAGGGCTTCATTCAGAGGTTTGTTCGGGTCTTTTTGACTTTAAAAACTCTATATGTGTTTCATGTGGTAAATGTGTTGAAGTTTGTCCTACCGCTTCATTAAATGAAAAAAGCATGATCAAGATGGGCTTGCCTTCGAAACAAGTTGCTACGACCTGTGCTTATTGTGGTGTTGGTTGTGGTTTGGTTGTTGAAACTAAAATGGATGAAGTGGTTAGAATCACACCTAATGCAAATACACCTTCAAACAAAAATCATCTCTGTGTTAAAGGTCGTTTTGCTTATTCTTACGTTTCGCATAAAGAGAGAATTACAGAGCCATTAATACGTGAAAGCATCAATGAACCTTGGAAAAAGGTGAGCTTTGATGAAGCCTTTGCCTTTATTGCCAAGGGTTTTAATAAAATTAAAGAAAAGTATGGTAATGATGCACTCGGTTCATTAGCCTCTTCTCGCTGTACTATCGAAGAGATATATACACTTCAAAAATTCAATAGAACGGCATTTTTGAATAACAATATTGATAACTGTGCAAGACGTTGTCATTCACCGACGGGTTACGGATTAGATCAAACTCTGGGAACAAGCTCAGGTACACAAAATTTTGATAGTATTGAACATGTTGATGTGTTCTTAATTGTTGGTGCAAACCCAACTAATGCACATCCAGTAGTTGGTGCTCGTTTGAAGAAACGTATGCGCGTAAATAGCGTAAAAACGGTTGTAATTGATCCGATGGAGACAGAGCTAGTTAGTTCTCCACTTATTAAAGCAGATGTTCATTTGCAAATTAAACCGGGTACAAATGTTGCGGTATTAAACTCCATTGCACATGTTTTAGTGACCCAAAACCTGGTTAATAAGAAGTATATTAAAGAACAGTTAGACAATACGCTGGTGAAAAAATATATGGACTTTATTAAGCAGGATCAACATAGCCCTGAGCATGTTGCAAAAATAGCCGGTGTTTCAAGCTACGAGATTGTTAAAGCTGCCAATATTTATGGCTCAAGTGATAGGAGCTCTATCTTTTACGGCTTAGGTGTTACTGAGCACGCGCAAGGCTCTGATGGCGTTATGACACTTGCTAACCTTGCTATGTTAACCGGAAACTTAGGCCGAAATGGCTCTGGGATAAATCCTCTGCGTGGTCAAAATAACGTACAGGGTGCTTGTGATGTAGGTGCTTACCCTCATAGTACACTGGGTTATGAAGATGTGACAAGTCAAAAAGTTGCAGACAAATACAGTAAAGCATGGGGTATCGAGCAGAGCACTAAGGTGGGCCAAAAAATGCCCGATATGATTGATAGCGCGCTACAAGGTAAGTTTAAAGGTTTCTTCATTCAAGGTGAAGAGATCATGCAATCTGAGCCAGACTTACCACGTATTGCTAAAGCATTATCTAAAATGGACTTGGTTGTGCAACTGGATCTGTTTTTAAATGAAACATCTGCTTTTGCGCATGTATTTTTACCAGGTAGCTCTTTCTTAGAAAAGAACGGGGTCTTTATTAATGCAGAGCGTAGACTTAGTCGTGTAAGAAATGCGTTGAAACCTAAAGTTGAACTACAAGAGTGGGAGATTATATCTAAAATCGCAACTGCGATGGGTTACGATATGCATTATAACCATCCAGAAGAAATATTAGATGAGATGAAAGGTCTATGGAGTGATATTAGTGAAGTTAGCTACGATAAAATAGATGAGCTTGGTGGTGTGCAATGGCCTTGCAATAAAGCCAACCCGAATGGTTCCCCTATTTTACATGAAGATAAAATTATCAGAGAAGGTGGTGGGGCATTGAAAATATGTGATTATCAGGAAACCACTTCGGCAGCTGATGTCGACTTCCCGCTCACACTGATTACAGGTCGTGTTTTAGTACATTACAATGTAGGCACACAAACCAGAAGAACAAAAAACAGTGACTGGCATGACAAAGATGAGTTATTAATTCATCCGAGTGATGCACAGCCATTAGCATTAAAAACGGGTGACCTTGTACGTTTAACAAGTCGAACTAATGCTATATCAATTGCGGTTAAGCTTTCTAAGAAAGTGAAAGAGGGTACTCTGTTTACTACCTTCCATCACCCTGATACAGCTATCAATGCGATACAGGGATGGGATAAAGATAAAGCAACTAAATGTCCAGAGTTCAAGGTTACTGCCGTTAAAATTTCAGCAACTGACACTTTGTCAGAGTGGCAGATTTCTCGAAATGAGCAGGTAGAAAAGCAGAAATATTTCTTTGAAGCTTCTGTTGAGGAATTAACTGAGTAATTGAAAAACAGAAGGCTGTTTTTATTGAAAGAAGATCTTCGATAAAAATAGTCTGCTTTCAATCCCCCTTTACAGGATAATTTATCCTGATACATTGAGTAATAAGAGTCATAAATGCACCACAGAAAAGAGAACGATAAATTCCTCGCTGTAAAGGTGATGCCTAAGCAACATTATCAACGTCAGTCAGCCCAAGTACAGAAGAAGCTCAAAGAAGATATTATTATTGTAGAGGAGCCACTACAAATTAGTCTATCGTTTTACGATTTAGCAAGTGAACAATATCAAACAAAAACACTTTCAATTACCATGCGTACCCCGGGTCAGGATCGTGAATTGATTCATGGTTTTTTGTTATGTGAAGGCATCATTAGTAAAAAAAATGATATCATAGATTGTGAATTTGATATGCAGCAACATCAGGGCAATGCAGTTTGTGTTGTCTTAGCAAAGTATGTACAGCCAAATTGGCGGGCTATTGAACGCCAATTTACCAGTCATTCAAGTTGTGGTATTTGTGGTAAAACCTCGTTAAATGCACTGCAGCTCAAAGCGCCGGTTACGACTGAAAACAAAACAACCATTAATAGTGACAATGTTTTTCAATTACCGGATCAGTTACGAGAGTATCAAACTACTTTCTCGCAAACAGGTGGGTCACATGCAGCGGGTTTATATTGTGCAGGTCAGTTTATTGCAACCGCTGAAGATATCGGGCGCCATAATGCCGTTGATAAAGTCATTGGTTTGAATTGTTTAACTCAAACCAGCAATGAAGATACTATATTAGTGCTCAGTGGGCGTATTAGTTTTGAATTAGTTCAAAAAGCGATTATGGCTAATATTCATATAATAGTTGCAGTTGGTGCTCCTTCAGCCATTGCGATTAAAGCCGCCAAAAAATTCAATATCACCTTAATCGGCTTTACCAAAACCGACAGCTTTAATGTTTATCATGGTGATTGGCGAGTATTGTCAAATTAATAGCGACGTTGTTGGCTTTATCATTGCTTTAATTCAAGTATAAATTAAATGGTCACTTACTGATGTATTGTTACTTTATTACCACCATAAATAAGCCCCTTGAACGTAAGCATTCATCAGAGAGGGATTGACTAAGTTGACATGATCCCAAATACGTCTGGATAGTCTTTTTTACCGTCACACCTTGTACTGTGCGTAAAAAACCTGCAACAAAAATGGATATGCAAGCACTAGAGAAATCAAAACTAATTTGCGTAATGAAGCGGTACTGCACACTGATGAAACAGGCATTAATATTAATGGGGGCCGACAGTGGTTACATAATGCATCATCACTAAAATGGACTTATCTATCTGCACATGAAAAACGAGGGCATATTGCAATGGATGACATCGGGATCCTCGCTCATTTTAATGGCGTAATGTGCCACGACCATTGGAAGCCTTATTATCGTTACGATTGTTTGACGCGAATTAACCAGAGCCTATGAAGATGATGTGCTCAGGTTTATGGTTGATAGAGAGGTTCCTTTTACCAATAATCAAGGAGAAAATGACTTGAGGATGGCAAAAGTTCAGCAAAAGATATCAGGTTGCTTTAGAAGTGAATATGGTGCCGAAATGTTTTTTGGCCTCAGAAGTTACCTATCTAGTTGTAAAAAGCAGGAAGTTAGTGCATCTACAGCTTTAGCGTTATTACTAAATGGTATGCTTTCAAATATTTTCACCCCTGCTGAGTAGTTACCATTTTTTTTTGTAATGCAGTACCAGATTTTATATTTATTTTAGCTGTTTTATTTAATATTGAATCATAATATTTAGGTTGTAAACCAAACCCAGGCCTGATGCTACGTACGTTTTCTGGAGTAAATTTTTCACCTGCCTTAACATCTTTAACTACATATAATGAGCGACGAAATTTTACATTTCCTTGTTCCACTTCGGTGCGCTCATAATTAATCTTACCAAGTGCTTCCCATGCAGTTTTACTATCTTTACATAGTTGTGCTAATTCTTTTGGCTCTAATGAAAAACTATCATCGACGCCACCGCCATTACGGTCTAAGGTGACATGTTTTTCAATTAAACATGCACCGAGCGCTACGGCTGCGATGGCTGTTGCATTGTCAATGGTGTGGTCTGATAAACCTGATAACACATCATATCGCTCTGAAATATCTGCAATCGTTCGTAAGTTATATTGCTCCGCTGGCGCAGGGTAGCCACTGACACAATGTAAAACGATTAATTCTTCACAGCCATTATTACGCGCACAATCAACTGCTTCTTGAATTTCCT
>JBAHZV010000130.1:0-12522 GCA_037132845.1 Psychromonas sp. | reverse complement strand
TTTGTTAATAAATTCACTGCTTTATCAAACATATATCATGAAATAGAAGGGTTAACTAAAGCTGATAATTTGGTTTTAAAAAAATCCTGCGAATATATCATTGAAAATGATGCACTCAGAGTGGATCCTGAAGCCGTGTTTGCTGATGGTGGCGTACTTGGTTTGTTTCGTTCTGAAATAAAAGAATGTATTAGTATATTGGAAGAACATGGATATTTGCATGTCGCTCAGAATCTAGGGAATGACGGTGATGGTTATTCATGTCATTACCAAGTAACTCATCATGGTTTGAGTCACTACGCTGAATCCTATATCCCAGATTATTATGTAATTTTAGATAATGTTATTCGACTTATTGTTAATGGGAGTGCCCATAATAATGTCTCTATTCAAGAGAAAATGAACATACCAATTGTGATTATTAATTATATTTTGGATAGTTTAGCCTCGCGAGACCATATTAAACTCAGCAAAACCACAAGTGGAAGGGTTCAAATTTATAACCTTTCTGTATAGCTTTCCTCATTCTCCATAAAAAAGCGCTAAAATTGCCTTAAAAATGAAATTGAAAATATGAACACCCGCTTTATTAGGGCCTGTGCCACATCAGGTCGTTTTTATAAAGATGGAGTAGCACAGGTTTTAAGCTGTTTTTTGAATATATATCTGCTTGTGATTCACTCTTAATGACAACTAAATTAACAAAGAGTAAATATTCTATTTTTCTTATTTTGCGAATTTAGCCTGATAAATACTGTCCTTAAGCCTCTAATATCCGAATTGAAATAGCGGCCGCCGAAGTGCGATTGTCTACGCCTAACTTTTTATATATTTGCTCTAAATGTTTATTAACGGTGCGTGGACTCATTTCTAATATCTGTGATATTTCCCAACTAGTTTTGCCATAAGAAACCCAGTATAAGACTTCTGATTCCCGTTTGGTAATGGGTAATTTATTTTTTAGATCCACCGGCTGTTTTTTTACTTGGATTTTTACTATACGTAATAAGTGCATTTGTTGCTGTTGGCGTTCGTATGAGATATTCATGGTTTCTGAAAAATAGTTTATTTGCAAATCAATACTGGTATCGGTTAATAGCCAGTTGGCAATTGATTCTGCGAGACTTGCCCAAGGGCTATCATTGTCTAGGCATATTTTTTCAACTAATTCATGAACGTGAGGTGTTGCCCAAGATAATCGCCCTTTATCACTGACGCAGAAAACATTTTTACCCGCATGATCTAAGGCCTCTTGTGCGCTTAATGCTTGTTTTGCTGTTTCAATATGACGTTTTATACGCACGATAACCTCATCGGGAGAAATGGGCTTAGTAATATAATCAACACCACCAGCCTCAATTCCTTTGACAATATCTTCAACATCGGTGAGTCCCGTCATAAAAATAATCGGTGTATTAGGCAAAATTTCCTTCAACCGACGACAGGTTTCAAAGCCATCCATCTCGGGCATCATTGCATCTAATAGCACCACATCAGGTGGTACTTTTTCGGCAATAGATAAAGCCTGCAAACCACTCAAAGCAACTAAAGCCGTATAACCTTGGTTATTAAGGGCAACATTGAGCATGCCTAATGACTCCGGGGAGTCATCAACAACTAATACCACATCACTACTTTTATTTTTCATGATTCAACTCGTTTAAATATTCGATAATTTTAGGAAAATTACACACCTCAACATACTCAAGTATTTGTGATGAAGTGTCTTCAGGGCAATGATACTCAGCTGTTATTTCTGAAAATTTATGTTTAAAGCCTGATAAATAACCAATTTCCGCGAGTGCCATTAAAGCCTGGTATTGCTCACTGCCCAGTGGCGGTTTGTTTTGGTGGTTTGTGCTCTCTACTGGTTGATTCTTGGTGGTATTTTTATATTGCCATTGCAGATTTAATAGTTGCGCAATTTTGCCTAAGAGAGCATCAAAATTAAGCGGTTTGGCGATATAGCCATTATGATATCCTTCCGCTTGTAAGTTATATTCAGCATCACGTGCATTGGCAGAAACCATCAGAATCGGCATCTGATAATGTCGTTCACGCAATATTTTTATCATCTGCCAGCCATTCATAAGTGGCATTTGTACGTCCATTAAAATAAGGTCAATGTTGTTTTTCTGTAGCGCGATAAAACCATGATTGGCACTTTTTGCGAGCAACACATTGAAACCCAGCGGTGTTAATAAACGATTCATTAGTTCGTGTTGATTCATATCATCATCAACCACCAAAATAGATTTTCTCTTGCCGTGATAACCAATCGCTTGTGACTTATTAAGTTCTGGTTCCTTTGGATCTTTATGCAATTTAAATAACATTAAACGAAAATTAAAGGTTGAACCTTTACCAACATGACTGATTAAGCTTATCTCTCCACCCATCAATTCAGCCAGTGAGCGTGAGATAGTTAACCCTAGTCCAGTGCCTCCAATTGATTGTGTATGTGCATTACGGATCTGCTCAAAGGGTTTGAAAATTAATTCTTGGTTACTTTTTGCGATGCCTACGCCAGTATCAATAATACTAAAATGAGCCACTTCACTGCGGTAAGTTACCTTGAAAGTGACCGAGCCTTGCTCAGTATATTTAATCGCATTGGAGATTAAATTAATTAATATTTGTCTAAAGCGTTGTTTATCAGTTGCCACATAATTGGGTAAATTAGGGCAACGCACATAATGGAACTTGATGCCCTTTTTATTGGCTTGCATTTGAAACATATCAACGAGTTGCTGTAAAATAGCTTTTAGATTGAATTCATCACGCTGTAGCGTCACTCGACCAGCTTCAATTTTTGATATTTCTAACAAGCTTTCAATCAGATCCGCTAAATGTTCTCCATTTCGTCTAATAATGGCAATGGTTTCACGTTGCTGACTAGGCATAATGGGATCTTGGATTAATAACTGTGTGTAACCCAGTAATACATTTAATGGTGTGCGCAGTTCATGACTTAAGCCTGCTAAGTAACGACCTTTGGCTTGATTAGCTGATTCTGCGATATCTTTTGCATTTTCTAGTTCTGATGAGGTTTGCTCATGTGCATCGATCTCTTCAGCAAGAGCACTGGCTTGGGAACGTAATTCTTTGAGTGCCGCTTTGCTACCACTGCGTGCTAAAATAAATAACCAGCTGATCACACCAATAATGATCATTAATAAAAATAATACCTTAATCAAGGTATTGGCAAATACCTGTTGTACCGCTAGGTTATCGATAGGGCTTTGTAAATACACTAAAAATAAAATACCTGCACCAATCAAGCTTAATCCTGACGTCAGGGCAATAAATTGCATCAGTGGGGTGGTGAGCACTTTAAGTATATTTTCACTTAAAAAGTGCCTAAAGAGATGCTGTGCTTGCTCTGAAAGCGTCGCATTCGGGCGACATTGGTCAGCGCAACGTACATCTAAACTACAACATAATGAACAGATTGCCTTGCCGTATGCAGGACAAAAAGTGATATCTTCATGGTCGAAACTATTTTCACAAATATGACATTCAGTCGTGTTATTAAATTGTTGTTTGTTATCAACTAAATAATATTTTCCTTTGGTAAACCAACCAATTAAGGGGACTGTGATAAAAGGTAGGAAGCAAGCGATAAAGGAAGCGAGCGCCTTAGCTGTCTCGCCATAAAAACCAAAATGTGCGCTAAAACCAATGAGGGAAGCAATCGCCATTGAGCCAATGCCGACCGGGTTTATATCATAGAGATGTGAGCGTTTGAATTCGATATGTTGAGGGCTAATACCAAGTGGTTTATTAATCACAAGATCTGCCACCACTGAGCTTAACCAAGCTAACACTATCACTGAATAGACAGACAACATGCTGGCAATGGTTTGATAAATACCTAATTCCATGAGTAACAATGCAATTGCAACATTAAATATCATCCAGACTACACGGCCGGGGTGATTATGGGTTACCCGTGAAAAAAAGTTGGACCATGCAAGTGAGCCCGCATAAGCATTAGCGACGTTAATTTTTAACTGTGAAATAATCACAAACGTACAAGCGACGATGATACTGATGTTAGGGTTATCGAAAACATAACTATAAGCGAGTTGATACATATGGGCGGGATCACTGGCAAGTTCCGAGGAAATACCTTGCTGCAAGGCAAAATAAGCTAAAAAAGAGCCCAATAATAATTTAGGTGCGCCAAAGAATATCCAACCGGGACCACCTGCTATCAATGCTAGCCACCAACGCCATGCACCTTGTTGAGGCTTTTCAGGTAAAAACCGCAGGAAATCAACCTGCTCACCTATTTGTGCGACTAACGATAATAATACTGCGGATGCGGCCCCAAAGAGTAACAGGTTAAATGATGCACCTGATTCCCCTGCTTGACCGGTAAAGTTGATCCACTCATCTATCTGACTATCTGCATGGGTAAATACAAAAAATAATGGCAGTAGCTGTAATGCAATCCACAGTGGCGAGGTCCAAACCTGAAAGCGACTGATATAGGTTATACCATGTGTGACTAAAGGAATGACGACGAGTGCACTGATGATATAAGCGATGGATAAAGGTATTGCAAACAGGATCTCTAGTGCCATTGACATAATGGCGGCTTCAAGCGCAAAAAAGATAAAAGTAAAGGAAGCATAACTCAGCGAAGCGATAGTAGATCCGATATAACCAAATCCCGCACCACGGCTTAGCAAGTCAATATCAACCCCATACTTGGCCGCATAATAACTGATCGGTAAACCGGTAAAAAAGATAATAAAGGTGACCGCTAAAATAGCCCAAGCGGCATTGGTAAAACCATATTGTAGGGTAATACTACCGCCAATTGCTTCCAGAACAAGAAATGACACTATGCCTAAGGCGGTCATTGAAATGCGGTTCAATGACCATTTTCTAGCGCGTTTTGAGGTAAATCGTAACGCAAAGTCCTCCATCATCTCGTTAGCAACGAGCTTATTATAGGTGCGACGTGCTTTAATTATTTTTTGATTTGATTGCATTCGATTCGTTGAGTGAGTGAGTAAGATTGGCATCAAATTATATCTCGTTAAATATACCATTAATATACGCATTTTTACGTAATTCATTGCGTGCTTTTACGTATTTTAAGCTTGCGCTTATTCAGTAATACTAATCACCGTTGGAATTCGCTTGTGATTGAGTTTTGATTTGCTGAAATAACTCAACACCTAATGATGAAGAAAAGGGAAGAATCTTATGAAACTGAAAAAACTGATTGTTGCAAGTTCAATTGTGGTAACGGGCGTTATGACTAACTTTGCTTATGCCGCAGATAACATCAAGGTTGGCGTTTTACATTCTCTGTCGGGTACGATGGCGATCAGTGAAACAACACTCAAAGACACGGTGTTGATGATGATTGAAGAGCAAAATGAAAAAGGTGGCTTATTGGGCAAAAAAATTGAAGCGGTGGTTGTTGATCCCGCTTCCAATTGGCCTCTATTTGCTGAAAAAGGACGTGAGTTATTAGCTAAAGAGAAAGTGGATGTTATTTTTGGTAGCTGGACTTCTGTTTCTCGTAAATCAGTTTTGCCGGTGCTAGAAGAGCTCAATGGGTTAATGTTTTACCCGGTACAGTATGAAGGTGAAGAATCCTCTAAAAATGTATTTTATACCGGTGCAGCACCAAATCAACAAGCGATTCCTGCTGTTGATTACCTCATGAATGATATTGGTGCGACACGTTTTGTTTTATTAGGCACAGATTACGTTTACCCACGCACCACCAATAAAATATTAAAAGCTTACTTAGCAATAAAAGGCGTAAAAGCAGAAGACATTATGGTTAACTACACGCCATTTGGTCATTCTGATTGGCAAAATATTGTTGCTGACGTGAAACGGTTTGGTTCACAAGGTAAACAAACTGCAGTCATTTCGACCATTAATGGAGATGCTAATATTCCATTTTACAAAGAGTTAGGTAACCAAGGTATCTCAGCGGAGGATATCCCAGTGATTGCATTTTCGGTAGGTGAGGAGGAGCTATCTGGGTTTGATACTAAACCGCTTGTTGGTCACTTAGCAGCATGGAATTACTTCCAAAGTGTTGAAACAGAAGAAAATGAAGCTTTTATTGCACGCTGGAAAAAATACATTGGTGATGATAAACGTGTGACGAACGACCCAATGGAAGCGACTTACATTGGTTTCAAAATGTGGGTGAAAGCGGTTGAGAAAGCGGGTACAACGGACGTCGATGCCGTTGAGCAAGCGATGATAGGTATCGCGATACCTAACTTAACCGGTGGTATTGCGGTGATGAATGCAAACCATCACTTATCTAAACCTGTACTGATTGGTGAAATCCAAGAAGATGGGCAATTTGAAGTGGTTTGGGAAACGCCAGGCACAGTGATGGGTGATGCATGGTCAGATTTTTTACCAAGCTCTAAAGACTTAGTATCTGATTGGACTGCACCGATTAAATGTGGCAACTTTAATGTTAAAACAGCGAAATGTTCTGGTCAAAAATTCTAATCATAAAATATTGTTAACTCTCCAAGGGAGGTGATTTCACCTCCCTTTTTTATGAATCTGAATAAAAAAATACTAAGGAACAGCTCATGTTGCGACTATTTTCTGTGTTTCTTTTCTGTGTCATGTCATTCAATACCTCCGTTGCGATGAGTGAAGTACAAGAGAATTCAGCGCTACCTGCGCTTATCAAACAATTACCCACTAGCAAACTAAAACAGATGGGACCATTAATCGATCAAATTGCGGCCACTTCTGAACCACAAGTCGGTGCTATTCTACAAACCCTAATGAAGGGAGACTTGTATTACTTAAAATCAAATAAACAAGTGGTATCGGCACATAAAAATGCGCAAAAAGAATACCGCTTAACGGACATATTAAATGCTGAGGTATTACCTGCGCTAAAAAAATCGGCGATTAAAAAAATTAGAACCAATAACCGCTTACGTAAACAAATCCGCGATATTCTCGCCAATCTAGATCTTACTGATCAGGATCCTGCTGTGCGCCTTAGTGCCGTTAAGCAACTGTTAGATAACCCCAATCAAGTTGGCATTCACTCAGTAAATGCACTGTTCAAAGGCGAACAAGATGAGCAGGTGCGTGAGTTAATGTCAGTTATTTTATTGATTGATCAACTAGAAACGGGTTCAACGGCTGAAAAATTAGCGGCCACCACACAGCTTTCAGATCGTTTAGAGTCAGTGGTAAAAAATGCCTTTGTTAAGCAGCTGGCACTATTACCTGAATCACCAGAAAATCTGCCATTAAGGGAAGCATTAAGCAAAGCGATAGGCAATATTGAACAGCAAGCCAGTGTGTATAAATTGGTCGAACACCTGTTTTTTGGTTTAAGTTTAGGCTCCGTTTTATTACTGGCCGCCATTGGCCTGACTATCACTTTTGGTGTGATGGGGGTTATTAATATGGCCCACGGTGAAATGATGATGTTAGGGGCTTATACCACCTATGTTATTCAACAAACTTTTCCAAACCTCATTGAATATTCATTGTTGATGGCAGTACCTGCCGCTTTTCTTGTTTCTGGTTTTGTGGGCATATTAATCGAACGTGGTGTGATCCGTTTCCTAAAGGGTCGTCCGTTAGAAACATTACTCGCCACTTTTGGCATTAGCTTAATTTTACAGCAGTTAGTCAGAACTATTTTCTCACCCTTAAATCGTCAAGTAGAAGCGCCACAGTGGATGAGTGGCTCACTTGAAATAAACCCGATGTTAGCGTTTACTTACAATCGGCTATATATTATTTTGTTCGCATTAATGGTGTTCTTTTCATTGTTAATGATTTTGAAAAAAACCTCTTTAGGCTTACATGTGCGTGCTGTTTCGCAAAACCGTGATATGGCCAGAGCCCTGAGCATTAAAAGTTCTTGGGTTGATGCCATCACCTTTGGATTAGGCTCCGGTATTGCCGGTGTTGCTGGTGTGGCATTGAGTCAGTTAACCAATGTTGGACCGAACCTTGGACAAGCTTATATTATCGATTCATTCTTAGTGGTGGTATTTGGTGGGGTGGGGAGTTTATGGGGCACTTTAGTGGCCGCTCTGACCATGGGTACATTTAATAAATTTTTAGAGCCTTCAATGGGACCGGTACTGGCAAATATTATTGTCTTGGTGGGATTGGTATTGTTTATCCAAAAACGACCTAAAGGGTTATTTCCACAAAAAGGAAGGGCTGCGGAATAATGAAAAATTTACTGAATGTTTCAATAATAAGAAAAATGAGTAGCTTACAGGCTGTTATCGCGGTGTTATTTATCTCAACCCTGTATGTCACATTTTGTAACTTGGTTTTTGTAGAAGGGCAATTTTTCTATGTGAGTAATTACACGGTCACCTTGTTAGGCAAGTATCTTTGTTATGCATTGCTCGCCTTAGCGGTTGATTTAGTGTGGGGATATTGCGGTATTTTGAGCCTTGGTCATGGTGCATTTTTTGCACTGGGTGGCTATGCAATGGGTATGTACTTAATGCGTCAAATCGGAGATCGTGGCGTCTACGGTAACCCTGAACTACCTGATTTTATGGTCTTTTTGAATTGGACTGAGTTACCTTGGTATTGGGCAGGATCGGACAATGTATTGTTAATGATTTTATTGGTGTTTGCTGGCCCTGGTTTGCTCGCTTATATCTTTGGTAGCTTAGCATTTCGCTCTCGTGTGAGTGGTGTTTACCTTTCTATCATGACCCAAGCGATGACCTATGCACTGCTTTTATCCTTCTTCCGTAATGAGATGGGTTTTGGTGGTAATAATGGCTTAACAGATTTTAAAGAGATCTTTGGTTTCTCATTACAATCACCGAATACCAAACTGGCCTTGTTTGTCGCGACTTCCGTTGCACTGGCTATCGGTTATACCATTAGTCACTTTATTGTTCATTCAAAAATGGGTCGTGTAGTCACTGCCATTCGTGACTCAGAAGATCGTGTGCGTTTTGTGGGTTATAAACCGGAACATTATAAAGTGTGGATTTTTGTGGTATCAGCAATGCTGGCTGGTGTTGCGGGTGCCTTGTATGTACCTCAGGTTGGTATTATTAACCCCGGTGAGTTCTCGCCATTAAATTCCATTGAGATTGTTGTTTGGGTTGCTATCGGTGGTCGTGGCACATTATATGGTGCATTAGTTGGCGCGATAGTGGTGAGTTATGCCAAAACACGTTTCACCGCCATTATGCCCGAAGCGTGGTTATTTGGTTTGGGTGGATTGTTTGTTTTAGTGACACTGTTATTGCCTAAAGGGCTTGCAGGTCTGGTGGCTAACTTGATGGATAAATTAGATCCACCAACTACGGCACTGACCAGTAGCAAAGCGGAGAGTAAATCATGATAGTTGATAAACACGGTTCACCAATTTCAGCAGTGGATAACCTTTACCCAGATACCACCCATGGCATGATTTTATATGTGGAAGATGTAAGTGTTAGTTTTGATGGATTTAAAGCACTTAACGATCTTAATTTATATATTGGAGATGGTGAACTACGTTGTTTAATCGGTGCTAATGGTGCCGGAAAAACCACTTTAATGGATGTTATTACCGGTAAAACTCGTCCTGATAAAGGCAAGGTTAATTTTGGTCAACAGATTGATTTACTGAAACTTGATGAGTCGGAAATAGCGCGTGCTGGCATTGGCCGTAAATTTCAAAAACCGACGGTATTTGAAGCCTTGAGTGTCTTTGAAAATATTGAACTGAGTCTGGCGGGTGATAAAGGGATCTGGTCTGCGCTATTCCATAAATTAAGTGGTGAGCAAGCGGATAAAATAGATGAAGTATTATACACCATCGGCTTGAATGCGGAACGAAATTACCCTGCTGGGCGTTTATCACATGGTCAGAAACAGTGGTTGGAAATTGGTATGTTATTAGCGGCTGAGCCTCGTTTGTTATTGGTGGATGAACCCGTGGCGGGTATGACCGCACAGGAAACGGAGAGTACTGCTGAATTATTAACGTCGCTAGCAGGAAAGCACTCAGTGGTGGTGGTCGAACACGACATGGCCTTTGTACGCTCGATAGCACGTACCGTAACGGTATTACATCAGGGCAGTGTACTCGCGGAGGGCACCATGGATGAAATCCAAGAAAACAAAGATGTCCGCGAAGTTTATTTAGGTGAGGAGCAAGTCTAATCATGATTGAATTAACATCAGTAAATCAAAAATATTGTGACACACAGATCCTATGGAGCCTGAACATGAAGAAAGGTTCACGTATTTGTACTCAGGTGACGGATCGTGCCGTTGAGCTATTGTCAGATCAGGAGCAAGTCTAATCATGATTGAATTAACATCAGTAAACCAAAAGTATGGTGGCACGCAGATTTTATGGGATCTCGATCTAAAAATTAAGAAGGGCTCTCGAACTTGTATTATGGGGCGTAACGGTGTTGGTAAAACTACCTTATTAAAAACAATCATGGGTTTATTACCAATCAGCTCAGGTCGTTTAGTGATCAACGATCAGGACATGAGTAAAAGTAGCGTTGAGAAACGTCCTGAGATAGGGGTGGGTTATGTTCCACAAGGTCGTCATATATTTCCGCAATTGAGCGTTGAAGAGAATTTAAAGATCAGCTTAAATTGCATACGCCAAACGAGTAAGACTATTCCAGATCAAGTGTTTAAACTTTTCCCTGTGCTAAAAGAGATGCTTCATCGTCGTGGCGGGGATCTTTCTGGTGGGCAACAGCAACAGTTGGCTATCGCGCGAGCATTGGTGCTAAATCCAAATATTTTAATTTTAGATGAGCCTAATGAGGGGATTCAACCTAATATTGTACAATTGATCCGTGATGTATTACTTAAATTAAACAAAGAACAGGGCATGACCATTATTTTAGTGGAGCAAAAATTGCCCTTTGCTCGTGCGGTAGGTGAAAATTTCCATCTGATGGAAAAAGGACAAGTGATTGCATCGGGTGAAATGGATGAACTGAGCGATGATTTGATCAGTAAATACCTCGCCGTGTAAATTTCAACTTATTACTCTGTTGAAAATGAATGTCTGCCAGGATGGGTAAGGCCTGAAACAACATGAACGTAGTTTTTAAATGACTAAATGACTAACTGATGTTTTTTCGCTTTGCATAAAGCATACATGGCTTGACTCTGAGTAGAGACAATACGAAAGGAATAATAAACTAAACGATGATAGAGACTCCTTGCTCCGTATCTACATTTTCTAAGCCAGTGAAGAACCACTGGCTTGCACATTTAGCGCTAGAATTTAGTGCAACGCCAGTGGGTACGCAACTAACGCGCACCCAGCGTAAAGGGCCCCTCTCAGTGCAAAAAGCCTTTTATCCTGAAGGGCGAGATTGCGCACATATTTATTTATTGCATCCACCGGCAGGCATTGTTTCCGGTGATGAACTACGTATCAATGTCACCGTTAAAAAAAAGGCCCACCTGCTTTTTACCACCCCAGGTGCAGGGCGTTTTTATCGGGCCCGTACTAACCTCGAGATTGGTGATAGTAAACAATTACAAATAACGAAATTACATCTTGAGAATAATGCAATCTGTGAAAATTTCCCACAAGAAACGATCGTCTATGAAGGTGCCGATGGTGTTAACCAAGTTGATATTGAATTAACCAGTCACAGTATTTATCTGGGTTGGGATATTACCTGTTTGGGCTTACCTGATTCTGCCCAACCCTTTGTAGAGGGGAAGTTTTGCCAACTAAACCGGCTGTTTTGTGATGGTAAACTTGTCTATCATGATCGCATCGCATTATCTCCAGATAATCGTTTATTAACGCATGTTGCGGGACTCGCTAATAACAGTGTATTTGCGACTTTTTTAGCTTATGCACCTAAACAGTTACAAAACCGTGAAAAACGTCAACAGTTGGTGGCGCTTTTACGTGCTGAAATCATTCAACAGAATGCCCAAATGAAGGTTAGTATTACTGATATTAATGGGTTATTGGTCATTCGATATTTAGGTGCACATGCACAACAATGCAAGCAATTATTTATACGCTTATGGGAAATGTTGCGGCCGTTATTAATTGATAAAGTCGCACTACAGCCTCGAATTTGGCATACATAAAAAGATATTGTTATTGTTATTGTTATTGTTATTGTTATTGATATGTTTATGGCAGATATTACGATCTTTATTAATGGATAAAGTCGTCTAAACATAGCCTCGAATTTGGCATACATAAAAAGATATTGTTATGGATATGTTTAGGGTAGATATTACGAACTTTATTAATGGATAAAGTCGTCTAAACATAACCTCGAATTTGGCATACATAAAAAGACATTGTTATTGTTATGGATATGTTTAGGGTAGATATTACGATCTTTATTAATGGATAAAGCCGTCTAAACATAACCTCGAATTTGGCATACATAAAAAGAGACCACTATGGATTTATTACCAAGAGAGAAAGATAAGTTATTAATTTTTACCGCCGCTTTACTCGCTGAGCGTCGCTTAAAACGTGGTGTAAAACTTAATTATCCAGAAGCGATG
>JBAHZV010000036.1:0-36602 GCA_037132845.1 Psychromonas sp. | reverse complement strand
TTTTTATCTTAAATTAATCGCACCAAGCGGGCTAAAAAAGAGGCATCTGCTCAGACACAAGGGATTCAAAATCAGTTTCTTCGGCTAAAAAAGGTAAAATGGCATCGGCAATGGGTTTTAACTGTTTATCAATGTAGTGCTGATAATCAATCATTGATTGCAAATACTCTAACGGCTCAGGGCCCTTGCTGGTGATAAGGTAAGCGATACGTCCTTGGCGCTGATAACGAAGGGGGCGTCCTAACTTTCTATTTTGCGCATCAGCAAGACGCGCCGCACGCACCTGTGGTGGCACGTTTTTCACGTAAGCATCTAAATGACGACGTAGACGTTTATGATAAATAAGTTGCTTATCTAACTGCCCACTTTTAAGTTGTTGCACCGTATCAATAATAAATTGACTAATACTTTGCTGCGCAAAAACTTTTTCAAACAATGTCTGCTGAAAGACCCGTGCTAATTCAGTCCAATCACTGCGCACACTCTCCAAGCCCTTAAAAATAATTTCATCACCCTGCTCAGTGGTTTTTAACCCTGCGTAGCGCTTTTTAGAGCCTGAATCTGAGCCTCGTAAGGTGGGCATAAAAAACTGCCGAAAGCAGGTTTCATACTCAATTTCTAACAGTGAAGGCAAAGAAAACTCAGCGGCAATTTTTTGAGTCCAGTATTGATTAATTGATGTGGCTAACATCTTGCCTTTTTCATTGGCAACCGCTAACGACTCACAACCTTGCAACCAGACAAAAGTTGAATCGGTATCGCCATAAATAACATCAAAACCTAATGCCTCGATAAATTTACCAGTCTCTATCATGATTTGATGACCGCGTAGGGTGATAGAACTGGCTAGCCGTGTATCATGAAAACGACACCCTGCCGATCCCAGTACACCATACATACTATTCATAATAATTTTTATGGCGTGTTGGAAAGCATGGTTTTTGGCTTTTTTAGCTTGCTCACGTGCTTGGGTTAAGGTATCTAAAATCTTCGGTAAATGATGTTTTTCACGACTAAAACGCGCGCCTCTAAAACCTTCAATGGCGTCTTCAATGGGCGCTTTAAGCCCTTCAATCAAGCCTAATGGATCAATTTTAAACGTGCGAATAATAGAAGGATACAGTGATTTAAAATCGAGCACTAATACCCAATGATAAAGGCCCGGCTTCGAGTCCATGACAAAACCACCGGGGGAATGTTGCGCTTCAATATCACCAATGTTTGGCGCGATGTAACCACTGCGGTGTAATAATGGCAGATATAAATTGGTAAACGCAGCCACTGAAGCGCCACGCCTATCCAGCGCTAACCCGGTGAGCTCCGCACGCTGAATAGCATATTCAATTAAATGTGCATGCTCAAAAATGCGTTCCACCAACAAGCAATCTTGTAAATTGTAAGCAGCTAATTTAAGGGGAGTATTTTCATATTGATGTTTTATTTCTAAGCCTTTATCTACAAATTGACTATTTTCTGCAGTGATTAATTTACCCTGTGCAAATAACGCTTGACTAACAAACTCCAAACTAAAGCTTTCAAAGTGCCAACTGCTATTTTTAAGTTGCTCAATACCATCGAGCACCACACGCCCATTAAGCATCAAGGAGCCTTGACCAGAATTATCTTGATGTGCAAACCAATGTAAAGCGCGGTTATCTCTGCCTAAACAAAGATTCAGATGGTGTAATTTGGCACGCTCTGCTAATAAGCGCATATCAAAAGTAGCCACAGCCCAACCGATGATCACATCAGGATCATATTCTTGAAACCACTGTTGTAATGCAATCAGCAAGCTTGCTTCATCTTCAACCCAGTCAATATTAACCGTATCACAGGGTTGTGGTTGGCCAATCATCAGTACTCTGTTTTGCTTTTCATCCCCCACGGTCAAGCCAATACTATAAAGCTCTTGCTCAGGGCTACACTCAATATCAAGGGACACATGACTGAGTTTATTGCTGTTTTTTGCACTACTAAGCTGAGGATTATGGCAATAATAATGACGCCCTTGTTGATAGATATCCCCCTCTATTTTAACGCTACCATAGATAAATCGCTCCATAAGATAACGATCACTGACTTTAATGTCTGCTTCAAAAATTGCGATGTCATGGTCAACAACAGCCTGCTGTAAATGTCGTGATGCAGCACTTGATAGGCTGTAAATGGCCACTACTTTGTGTTGTGTGAACGTGCTCAAAGATAACAATTTTATTTCATTAATTTTGTTATTTTGCTTTCCCCAGATGAGCAGAGCAACATCAAGATCCTGTTGTTTTATCAAAAAAACAGCGCGTAATCCGCTCAGTATGACCTGACAAGCACCGCGTGAACTTTTCACCCAAAAAATAAGTTCAATACCCTTGGCAGTCTCGCGTTGCTGACGTGATAATATTAAACCTTCAAGTTGTGTTAATTTATCCATAAATACTCAAAATGAGAGAAGACTTGCAGTTTAACACAGACAGATTAAACACAAATGAGTGAACTAGACTATATTAATAAGTAATAGCTAACCCTCTCATTAATCTACAAAAATTTCTTGGGGATCAAAATGTCGAATTACACAACATTACCAGGAATGATCCAACATGTAGTGAATACCTACATGAATTCATCTGCATTAAACTATAAAGTGAATGGTCAGTGGCAAGCACTTTCAAGTGAAAGATTCTATGAAACAGTACGCCGATTAACGCTAGGATTACGCGCCCTTGGTATACAGGAAAAAGAGGGTTTTGCGATCATCTCAGCTTCTTCGCCACAATGGATAATGGTCGATCTCGCGATTATGCTTAATCGCGCTATCTCAGTGCCTATGTTTCCGAATGTCTCTAGTCATCATTTTGAATGTCAAAAAGAAGATAGCAATATTAATTATATTTTCATTCAGGACAGCAACCTGCTCGATGATAATATTTGTAACGCGTTAAAAGACTTTAAATATGTTATCTCATTAGAGAGTAGCTACAGTGGTGCAAACGGATTAAGTTACCAAAAATTACTTGAACTCGGCGATAAGATCTCGAACAAAAATCCTGAATTATTTTCTTTAATGCGTGATGCGGTGCAACCTGAAGATATTGCTACCATCATTTATACCAGTGGCTCAACGGGCATGCCTAAAGGCGTAGAGCTCAGCCATCAAAATATAATTTCACAAATTAAAGCAACAGGTGAACGTTTCCCATTAGATCCACGCAAAGACAAAATCCTAACTTGTTTACCTTTAGCACACGTTTTTGAACGTATGGTCAGTTATTATTATATCTCCACGGGGACAGCACTTTATTTTGCAGATGATATAAAAAAAGTGGGTGATCTACTGCGTGAAATACAACCAACTGTCATTACACTGGTGCCACGCTTATTGGAAAAAGTGTACGCTAAAATGGTTAGTCGTATTGAGGATCAAAGCCCTCTAATACAAAAATTGATGAACAGTGCTTTTCAACGTGCTATCAATAAAGTACCCGCAAAGAATACCCTGCGCGACCAGATGTTTGATAAGCTTATTTACACTAAATTACGAGCCGCACTGGGTGGAAACTTAGCGATGTTAATTGTCGGAGGCTCAGCACTCAGTGAAAGCATGGAGAACTTTTTTAACAATATTGGTTTGCATGTCTACCAAGGTTATGGACTCACTGAAAGCGCCCCAGTATTAGCCGTGAATTATCCCGGTCATGTACGTTATCGTAGCGTCGGAAAAATATACCCGGGCGTGCAGTTAAAAATTGCAGAAGATAACGAAATATTAGCACGAGGCCCCAATATTATGATCGGGTATCATCATAATAAAGAGATGACAAATGAGGTAATAGACAGTGATGGATGGTTGCATACGGGTGATTTAGGTAGCCTAGACAGTGACGGTTACTTAACCGTGACTGGGCGTAAAAAAGAATTGTTTAAAACCTCAAATGGCAAATATGTTAGCCCCGTGCCAATTGAGCAGAAATTATGCAAGTCGCCGTTAATCGATATGGCGGCCATTATTGGTGAAGATCGCCGTTTTGTTTCCTGTTTACTGTTTCCTGATTATGAAAATCTTGATGCCATTCGTAAGCACCGTGGTTATAGCGACATGAGTAACAGTGAATTTTTACACTCCAGTGAAGTGAAAAAAGAGATCAAAATGGCAGTGCAACAGGTTAACGAGCAACTCAGTGCATGGGAAAAAATAAAAAAATACAAATATGTAAAACATCCAATCACCATTGAAACAGGTGAATTAACACCCACCATGAAAATACGACGTCATGTTGTGAATGAAAAATTTAAACATTTCATCGATGAATTTTATAGTGAATAAAGTCTATTTTGTGGTCACCCAGATTTTTGTTATCCAATTAGGAGTTCAAAATGAGAGAGAGATTAGCGATTGTAGAGGGGCTACGTACACCATTTTGTAAGGCCGGCGGTGCAATGGCCAATATTGCACCCGATGATTTAGCGGCGGTCATTGTGAAGGAGCTATTAGCAAAAACTGACATTGATATAAATTTAATTGATGAACTGATCATTGGCAATGTTGGACAACCCTCCACGGCCTGTAATATTGCCCGTGTTATCGCCTTAAAAGCAGGTTTACCCGAATCGCTTATTGCCTATACTGTGCACCGTAACTGTGCCTCGGGCATGCAATCAATCACCACAGGCTTTGAAAAAATGCTCGCGGGCAGCGGCGAAATTGTCATTGCTGGAGGCACCGAAAGCATGAGTCAATATCCGCTTAAATTTGGCCCTAAAATGACGCATTTGTTTGAGGGGATAATGAAAGCAAAATCCATCCCCCAAAAACTCGCCATACTGGCACAATTTAAACCCCATTACCTGAAACCTGTTATCTCGTTGGTGGAGGGATTAAGCGATCCTATTTGTGGTCTTAATATGGGTCAAACGGCTGAAGTACTGGCACGCGAGTTTGCAATTAATCGCATTGACCAAGATAACTACGCCCTTAACTCACATCTTAAAGCGGCCAGTGCACAGAAAAACGGCTTTTTTGAAAATGAAATCCACCCCATTTTACTGCCTCCTCATTACCAAAAAGTGCAACAATTTGATGACACCATTCGTGCAACGCAAAGCCTTGAAAAGTTAGCTAAATTAAGGCCCTTTTTTGAACGGGCTACGGGCACTATCACAGTCGCAAATGCTTGCCCTATTAGCGATGGTGCCGGCGCGGTATTGATCATGCTTGAAAGTAAAGCCAAAACATTAGGTTATCAGCCACTGGGTTACTTGAAAGATTATGCCTACGCCGGGCTTGCGCCAAATAGAATGGGGCTTGGTCCCGTCTACGCCACCAGCAAGCTACTTGATAAAACCGCTATGCGTATCGATGACTTTGATTTAATTGAACTCAATGAAGCCTTTGCAGCTCAAGTGATCGCCAATGAGCGCGCTTTTGCTTCACCGTTATTTTCACAAACCTACCTCAATAAAGGCAAAGCCCTGGGTGCTATCGACCCCGATAAATTGAATATTAACGGGGGCGCGATTGCATTGGGTCACCCAGTTGGTGCCACGGGGACCCGATTGGTTATTACCCTGCTCAAGGCATTACGTGCGGCAAATAAAAACTGCGGATTAGTGACGTTGTGTATTGGTGGCGGTCAAGGGGCGGCATTAGCTTTAGAGGTCGAGTAATCACTCAATAACAAAAATTATTCCGTTAATAAGTCAGGAGCAAAGTTATGAATTTTGATTTATCGATTAATGAAATCGGCGTTGCCACCCTGCTCTTTGATTTTGAAAATGAAAAAATCAATAAGCTCGATGGTAAAACATTAGAGGAGCTTAAAGAGCATCTCAATGCGCTCAACGACAATAAAAGTGTCACATTATTAGTCTTTAAAAGTGCTAAACAGGGCATTTTTATCGCCGGCGCTGATATTAATGAAATTAAAGATATCAACACCGAGCAGGAAGCCTATCAAAAAGCCCGTTTTGGCCAACAAATCTTGCACCAGATAAACCAACTGCCCTTTCCTAGCCTTGCGGTTATCAATGGCGCTTGTGTTGGTGGCGGTTGCGAGCTTGCTTTAGCCTGCCATTACCGCATCATCAGTGATGATAAAAAAGCACGGATCGGTTTACCTGAAATTAGCTTGGGTATTATTCCAGGGTTTGGTGGCTGTGTACGTTTACCCCGGCTTATTGGGCTACAAGCGGCACTGCAACTTATCCTCACGGCGAAACTTATTGATGCAAAAAAAGCACTGCGTTTAAAGCTTGTTGACGCTATTTACAACCATACTTTAGCCAATGATTTCATTGAAGATTTTATCAACAAGCTAGTAAACGATCCTAAATTTAAGCGCACGATTATCAAAAATCGTGCTAAATCAGTGACTCAAAAATTATTAGAAGATAATCCACTGGGTCGGCAACTTATCTTTAAAAAAGCATTAAAAAACTTACAGCAAAAAAGCAAAGGTTTTTATCCTGCACCACTGAAAGCTTTACAAGTAATTGAAAAAAGTATTGTTATGCCCTTTGATGATGCCTTAGAGCAAGAGTTAAATGGTTTTTCAGAGGTTGCTATCAGCACCGTGAGCAAGAACCTTATTCAATTATTTTTTAGCCATGAAGCACTTAAAAAAGAAACCGGTATTAGGGATAAAGAGATCACCCCAAAAAGCATTAATAGTGCAGCCGTATTAGGCGCAGGAGTCATGGGCGGAGGCATTGCTTGGTTATTCTCGAATAAAGATAAAAGCGTGCGCCTTAAAGATATCCAGTGGGACGCGGTTGCTAAAGGTTACCAAACCGCCAATGGTTATTATCTGCAAATGAAAAAACGCCGTAAAATCAAACCCAAACAAATATCCTACAAAATGAATCAACTTGCTGGTTGTATTAACTATCAGGGCTTTAAACAGTTAGATATTGCCATTGAAGCGGTGGTTGAAAATATCGAGGTGAAAAAAAAGGTGCTTGCAGAGGCCGAAAGTAAACTGCCAGACAATGCCATCTTAGCTTCAAATACCTCTAGTCTGTCTATTACCGAAATGGCGCGCGCCCTTAAACGCCCAGAAAATATGATTGGTATGCACTTCTTTAATCCCGTTAATCGCATGCCACTGGTGGAAATTATTCCTGGCGAAAAAACCAGTCAACAAACTATCAGCAGTTGCGTAAAACTTGCCAAAGAACTGGGAAAAACACCCATTGTTGTGGGAGATTGTGCGGGATTCTTGGTTAACCGTATCCTTATTCCAATGCTTAATGAAGCCGCCTTGATACTACAAGAAGGAGGTCATGTTACTGAAATTGATAACAGCATCAAAGAATTTGGCTTGCCGATGGGGCCTTTTGTATTGGCTGATGAAGTGGGTATTGATATTGGCTTTCATGTCGCCACAATTTTAGAGCAAGCCTATGGTGAGCGGATGAAAGTGGCGGGTATCTTTAAACATATATTCGTTGAGCATAAATTACTGGGTAAAAAATCAGGGGTGGGATTTTATCGACATAATGGAAAATCTAAACTGAGTGCCAATAAAAACATCGAAGCCATTTTAACGTTTTATCGCGCCGATCATAACATTACCGTGCAGACATTTACGCAGCAAACTATCGTTGACCGTTGTATTTTAATCATGGTCAATGAAGCCGCTCGCTGCTTACAAGAAGGTATTATTGAAAATCCCGCCTACCTTGATATGGCCATGTTAATGGGATCCGGTTTCCCAGCCTTTCGTGGTGGATTATTAAAATATGCCGACAATCAAAGTTTGCAAACTGTTTGCGAGCAATTAAAGGTACTCAGTGAGCGTTATGGCAGTCGCTTTACACCGGCACAATTGCTCGTTGATAAAGCCCAAAATGGACAAACGTTTTATCAGGGAGAAGACAAATGAAGACACCCAGCAGACAAGCACAAGTGCCAGTACAATCTGAACCGCAGTCGATCATTGATACTTCCAAAATGAATAGCGAGAAAGCGGCCGCCATGCAACTCACCGAATCTGCACGTGATAATAGTCACCTTAGCAACAGTTTTGCAGGGCAACTCTTTATGGGACAGATTCAAATGGATCTTATTTTTCCCTTTCCAACACAAACGCTTGCCGAGAAAAAAATAGGCGATGATTTACTGAAACAGGTCTGTGAGTTTTTGATCAAGCACCTTGACGCAGAACAGGTAGACGCAACACAAACCATTCCACCAAAAGTCATTAAAGGCTTAGTAGAAATGGGCCTATTTGCCATGAAAGTCCCCAAAAAATACCACGGATTAGGCTTATCTCAAGTCAATTACAATCGTATTATGATGGCGGTTTCAGCGCATTGTGGTGCAACCGCGGTGCTACTCAGTGCGCATCAATCCATTGGTGTACCACAACCACTTAAAATGTTCGGTACACAGGCTCAAAAAGACAAATATTTACCGCTATTTCGCGCGGGTAAAATATCCGCCTTTGCATTAACAGAGCCCGACGTTGGCTCTGATCCTGCCAAAATGTCTACCACGGCAACCTTAACTGATGATGGTAAACACTTCTTAATTAATGGCATTAAACTCTGGTGCACCAATGGCTTAATTGCTGATGTCTTAGTGGTCATGGCACAAACAGCGCCCAAGATATTAACCGATGGAAAACAAGTCAAACAAGTCACTGCTTTTATTGTTGAAAAAGAGATGCCCGGCATGGAGGTATTACATCGTTGTGATTTTATGGGGATTCGTGGTATTCAAAATGGTTTGATGAAATTTACAGATGTAAAAGTACCCATTGAGAATATTATTCTTGGTGAGGGAAAAGGATTAAAACTTGCCCTTTCGACTCTCAATATTGGTCGTTTAACCCTGCCAGCGGCGGCCACTGGCATGAGTAAGTATTGTTTAGCGGTCGCACGAGATTGGGGGAAAGAACGTGTGCAATGGGGTATGCCCATTGGTAAACATGAAGCGGGTGCAAAGAAAATCGCCTTTATCGCCTGTAGCACTTTTGCCATGGAAGCGATCACTTTTTTAACCTCACATATGGCTGACGATCCTAAACTAGATTTGCGTATTGAAGCGGCCATGGCCAAACTATTCTGCTCAGAACTTGCGTGGGAAGTGGTTGATACCACCATGCAACTTCGGGGAGGGCGAGGTTATGAGAAAGCCTCCTCACTCAAAGCGCGTGGTGAGAAACCCTACCCTATTGAACGCTTAATGCGGGATTGTCGTATAAACCGTATTATTGAAGGCACCACCGATATCATGAAACTCTTCTTGGCACGTGAAGCGATGGATCCTCACCTTAAAGTTGCAAACGATTTATTAAAGAAAAATTTACCGATGGAAGAAAAAATTCAAGCGGGTATTAAATTAGCGACGTTTTATAGTACTTGGTATCCAACCCAATGGCTAAATAGTAGCCTTTGGAGATCAACCACTGGGCTTGGAAAGTTGAGCCACCATATCGCCTATGTTGAGAGCACGGCACATAAACTAGCACGTACTATTTTTCATTATATCGGTTTATATCAAGACAGATTAGAGCGTAAACAACTTATTTTGGGGTTACTCATGGAAATTGGCACGGAGCTATTTGCGATGGCCGCGACGTGCTCTTTTGCGATCTCAAAACTTAATGCTAAGAGTGATGATCTCACACCACAATATCTTGCGGATATCTTTTGTTTAAATAGCAAACGAAAAATAGCACGCTTATTTGATGCATTAAGCAATAACGATGATAACAAAGAAAATAAATTGGCAAAAAGTGTTTTAGCAGGGGAAGTAAAATGGCTAGAAGAGGGGATTGCATGGGTTGATTATGAGTAATGACTTGAACTGTTAGCGTTTGTTTTTCTAAAAACTAAACAAGGCATGCAAATGATAATGCTGAAATAAAAAAACCACGTATCAACGTGGTTTTTTGTTAGCAACTTTTTAACAAATAGTGTGTGCTGATTAAATAGGCATTTTAGCCAGTTTTTCACAAACCAAATCACCAAATTCAGCCGTGCTCACAAGGTTGGCTTCACCTTCCTTTGAAAGATCAGAGGTTGAATAGCCATCTTCAAATACGCCCTGCATAGCAGCCCAAAGGTTTTTTGCTTCTTTTTCCATAGCAAAGCTCATTTCCAGCATTAATGCGACTGAACCAATCATTGAATATGGGTTAGCAATACCTTTACCAGCGATGTCTGGCGCAGAGCCATGTGATGGCTCATAATAAGACTTTTCAGGACCTTTACATGCAGAAGGCATAAGACCTAAAGAACCTAAAATACCACCGCCTTGATCGCTTAAAATATCACCAAACATATTTTCCATGACCATGACGTCAAACATCGTTGGTTTTAAACAAAGGTAAGTAGCCGCTGCGTCTACTAAGATATTAATCACTTTAACTTCAGGGAAGTTTACTTTCTCTTCTTCAACGATTTCATTCCATAATACACTTGATTTAAGCACGTTTGATTTATGGATGTTATGCATGACTTTTTTACGTTTCATTGAAACTTCAAAACCAACACGCACGATTTGACGGATTTGATCTTCATCGTATTCTAATACTTCACGTACAAAACGTCGTCCTTCGCTATCAATGCCAGTCTCTTTTGCGCCAAAGTATAAACCACCGACTAATTCACGGATTAACATGATATCGATGCCTTCACCCACAACAGATTCTTTCAGAGGTGAGAAATGAGCAAGGCCTTTAGGCAGATAAACAGGACGGAAGTTTGCGTAGGTATTATAACGGCGACGCAGCGGTAATAACGCACCACGTTCAGGTTGCTCATCAACAGGAATTTTTTGAGAGTCTTCGTGGTTCAGACCGATAGTCCCTTTAAGAATAGCATCGGCTTTATCACAAATAGCTTTGGTTTCGTCAGGGAATGCTTTTCCCGTTGCAAAATACGCTACAGCACCAAACAATGCGTCGTTAAGTTCAAAGTTAATATCAGCATGACGTTTTTCAACTAATTTTAAAACTTTAACCGCTTCTTTCATTACTTCTGGACCAATACCGTCACCCGCAAGTAATGCGATGTTATATGTTGTCATGTTCTTTCCCTAAATGATTATTTTGACTATTCTGAATTACAGCATGCATAATAAGTAAAAGTGCCTCGACTTTCAAACTTAGTGGCATTTTTTTAACACTTTTAGGGTGATGAATGAAGATTAAAGAGCATTGTCGCTGTCGATAAAAACAACAAATACCTGCTCAATTATCAGAAAAATTCACGATTTGTTTATATAATGACAACAGACTCTTTAATGAAAATCACGCTTTAATCTCTGTACACCTCATTATCTGGGTTATCTAAAAAAATCTGAGTGATATTCAAAAATGGTGATCAGCATGTTACCCCAGCAAAAGAAATTTAACACACGCGACAATTGCTCTGCAGCTGCGGGCAATAACCACTGCTTATTTAACCCTTAAACGGGATTGTTGATATCAACAAAAGTCACATCAAGGTCCAACTCATCATTCAACCATTGCCCAAGTGCCTGTACACCATAACGCTCCGTTGCGTGATGACCGGCTGAAAAATAATGAATGCCCATCTCTCTGGCAATATGAGTGGTGCGCTCCGATACCTCGCCACTTATAAAAGCATCAATGCCCTGCTCCGCCGCGATGGTAATATAGTCTTGACCGCCACCCGTGCACCAAGCAATCGTTTTTATCTCGCTTTTTCCACCCTCGATATGTAAAGGCTCACGATCAAGCACCTTATTAATACGTGCAGACAATTCAATAGGTGTGATAGCTTGCTCAAATTTGCCAACACGACCAACACTGCGCTTATCCCAAGGCTCCAATGGGCGTCTATCCGTTATCTGTAATAATTTAGCAAGTTGCGCATTGTTGCCAAATTCAGGGTGCACATCTAGCGGTAAATGGTAAGCATAGAGATTAATGCCATTTTCGATTAAGGCTTTAATACGCTGGTATTTCATGCCCACAATTTCTTGTTTTTCACCTTTCCAGAAAAAACCATGATGCACCAAAATTGCGTCAGCTTGTTGCTCAATCGCCACATCAATCAAAGCTTGATTAGCGGTGACACCCGTAATGATTTTTTGGACCTGTTCACGTCCTTCGACCTGCAAGCCATTGGGGCAATAATCTTTGAATTGGTGGATTTCTAATAGTTGATCAAGTTTATTGGCAAGCTTTCTATTTTTCATAAATAATTCACAGTTGTGTGCAAGGATAGAGAAGATAGTCATACACTTAGTATACCTGTTATCAATCAATATTGTTCCAGCCGTTATTCTCTAGGGGCAATAATCAGCGCCGACAGAATAATTTTTTAAGCAATTATCGACGTTAATCTTTTCTCACTGGAATAAAAACAAAATAATATGACAGGTGAATAACAATGGCGTTACAAAAAAATCAGAGCATCGCTACAATGAAGAGGATCACATTAAGTAGGTCGTTGGAATAACAAATGAAAATTGACTGCCTTCACCAAGATTACTTTCGATGTTAAGTTCACAGTTATAATGGCTCAATGCATGTTTTACGATGGAAAGACCCAGTCCAGAGCCTCCTGTATCACGAGAACGAGATTCATCTACACGATAAAATCGCTCAGTAAGATGCAAAATATGCTCAGGTGCAATGCCATATCCATTGTCCATAACACAAAAATAAGCGCCTTCATCACAACGTCGCCAGATCACTTTAATTGCCCCGTCTTGCGGTGTGTAATTGACTGCATTATAAATTAAATTTGCCATGGCACTGCGTAATTGCATCTCGTCACCGAACAACGGCAAGTCATTATCAATGGTAAATTTTATCTGTAAATTTTTCTTTAAACCTAAAGTCTGTGCTTCATTTTCTATCTGTATCAGTAATGCCGACACATTAATTCTATCGTCTAAGCTAATACTGGCGGCCCCTTCAATTTTAGAGAGCGTCATTAATTGCTCAACTAGAGCACACATTCGTGTGGTCTGTTGGTCTAAAATGCCAATCGCTTTTGCTTGTTGTGAACCCTTCTCATTTTGCATGGTTAATATTTCAATGTAACCTTGTAAAACGGTTAATGGTGTACGTAATTCATGAGAGACATTAGCCACAAACTGCCTGCGTTGATCATCAATTTGACGATAAGTGGTCACATCACGAACAATCAAAATACGCTGATTTTTTGCATAGGGCATGACCCGAAGTTCGAGTATTTTATCCGCATTGATGGGAGAGGCAATATCTAATGGCTGCTCATACTCTTTTCTTTTCAGATGATCTATAAATAAAGGGTTGCGGATAAGGTTGGTAATATTATCACCATTATCTCCTGGCCATTTAAAACCAAGCTGAACTTGAGCGGAATGATTACACCAAATTATTTCGCCATTTTTATGAAAAACCACCACTGCATCGGGCAGGGCTTCTGAACCTTCTCGGAAGCGACTAATGACGGCAGCCAATTTCTTGCGTCTTTTACGCTGACGCTGTTGCATATTATGAATACCAATAAAAACATGTTCCCACTCTGCTGTTCCGTGCGGTAAAACAGTACTTTTACTTTTCCATAACCAATTATTAAGTATTTTTAGATGATAATAATGCCAAACAATATGGATAAAGAAAGAAACTAATAACAATTCAGTTAAATGATTGAGTATAGTCCCTATACTGATGATAGGAAGATAGATTAATACTAACCTCCACATTAACCCTTTCCATGAGTAGATTTTCAAATTATTTACTTCTCTATTATCTGTTGCTTAATACTGACACAATCTATTTGTTTAAATCTATGACTTACTTGAAAAACGGTAACCCGAACCACGCACCGTTTGTACTAAATGATCATGATCTTTTAATGCTTTACGTAAACGTCTGATATGTACGTCAACAGTACGATCTTCAACATAAACATTGGTACCCCAAACGTTATTAAGTAACTGCTCGCGGCTGTATACTCGTTCCGGGTGGGTCATAAAAAAATGTAACAATTTAAACTCTGTTGGGCCCATCTCAAGTGGTACTTCTTGTAACGTAGCACGATGTGAAACGGGATCTAATTTTAATTTTCCGACTTCTAATGTGTCATCTAATGATGTTGGATTAACCCGGCGCAAAACTGACCGCAAACGAGCCATTAATTCTTTTGGCGAAAAAGGCTTGGTCACATAATCATCTGCCCCACTTTCAAGGCCACGAACTTTATCCTCTTCTTCACCTCGTGCAGTTAACATCACCACCGGAATTTGACGTAACATTTCATCTACTTTAAGATGTTTTAATAGCTTAATACCACTGCCCCCTGGAAACATCCAGTCGAGTAAGATAAGATCAGGATAGGGTTCGACGAGCTTTTGCAGTGCACTCTGGTAAGTATCTGCTTCGATACATTCATAGCCATGTTGCTCTAAAACAAAACATAACATATCACGGATTGCAACTTCATCTTCGACAACTAATATACGACTTACCATTCAAACTTACCTATTTATCTTAAATTAAAGTGACATTATTACGTGAATAATATGACAGTTACATGACAAATGACCATAAGCTGTCATAAAAGCACAGATAATTTATCATTTATTAAAAAAGGGTAAACTCTTTTTTAAATTTCATTTACACTCTTAACCTATTTATTTTTATAAAGGTGTTTTCCATGTTTTTCAAAAACCTACAAGTTTATCGTTTTACCCGTCCACTCGAGCAAGATGAAACCGCCCTTGAACGAAACTTAGAAGAGTTTAAATTTAAAGCTTGCGGAAGCCAAGATATCTCCAAATTAGGCTGGGCATTCCCAATGGGCAAAGTGGGTTCAATGTATACCCATATGGCCAATAAACAAATTCTTATCTGCCTAAAGAAAGAAGAGAAAATGTTACCCGCAGGTGTCATTCGCGATCAGCTTAACGAACGTGTTGAAGCGCTTGAAGCAGAGCAAGGCCGAGCCCTGAAGAAAAAAGAAAAAGATGCATTAAAAGAAGATATTGTGATGCAACTTTTACCACGTGCTTTTAGCCGGACATCACAAACCTACGCATGGATCGATCCAGAATCAGACATGCTTTATGTTGATGCGTCAAGCGCACGTAAAGCTGAAGAGTTAATCTCCTTATTACGTAAAACATTAGGCAGTTTGCCGGTTGTGCCAATCCAACTTAAAAATCAAGCAGATGTTATCATGACCGACTGGTTGTCTGAAGGTAACATTCCGGTGAATTTTAAACTCGAAGATGAAGCTGAATTATGTTCCGCTTTAGAAGGTGGCGGTATTATTCGTTGTAAGCAACAAGACTTACTCTCCGACGAAATAAAAAATCACCTTTTGTCTGATAAATTTGTAACCAAACTGGCTCTCAATTGGGCGGATAGCATCTCCTTTATTATTGGTGAAGAGTTTGCATTAAAACGCATTAAATTCTCTGATGTACTGCAAGAGCAAAATGAAGAGATTGAAAAAGATGATTTTGCTGCACGCTTTGACGCCGACTTTGCACTGATGACAGGCGAAATAAAACAACTTATCCCTGACATTATCGATGCTTTGGGTGGTGAGAAAACGTTATAACCTTTAATCAAATAGATAGATAAATGGATAAATAGATAAATAGATAAATAGATAAATAGATAAATAAATTGCAGTGTATAAGCATGAATAATCCACTGCGATTTACCAATACTTGATTCCGACGCCGACTTTGCACTGATGACAGGCGAAATAAAACAACTTATCCCTGACATTATCGATGCTTTGGGTGGTGAGAAAACATTATAACCTTTAATAAAATAGATGGATAAATGGATAAATAAATTGCAGTGGATAAGCATGAATAATCCACTGCGATTTACCAATACTTGATTCCGACGCCGACTTTGCACTCATGACAGGCGAAATAAAACAACTTATCCCTGACATTATCGATGCTTTGGGTGGTGAGAAAACGCTATAACCTTTAATCAAATAGATAAATAAATTGCAGTGTATAAGCATGAATAATCCACTGCGATTTACCAATACTTGATTCCGACACCGACTTTGCACTCATGACAGGCGAAATAAAACAACTTATCCTAGCCGTTATACGACTGTCTATTCTCTACGTTACAACCTTATTTTTACAGTGGAGCATCTTATATTAATAGCACTTTAACTGTATCATCTGAGATCCTAATTACAGATAAGAGTTGAACTAATTATGCGTGTTTCTATTTTTGGTAGTGCCAAATCCCCGAGCGCCACAAAAGCCTTGTTACTTGGCTCAGGCGAACTTGGTAAAGAAGTCGCGATTGAACTACAACGTTTTGGTATTGAGGTGATTGCCGCCGACAGTTATGAAAATGCACCAGCCATGCAAATTGCTCATTCATCACATGTTGTTTCGATGTTAGATGGCGACAAGTTAGAACAACTTATCCGCACTGAAAAGCCTGATTTTATTATTCCTGAAATTGAAGCCATTGCCACTGATACCCTGGTGAAATTAGAAAAGGAAGGCTTTAATATTATTCCTTCTGCACGTGCAACAAAGTTAACCATGGACCGTGAAGGCATCAGACGTCTTGTGGCAGAAACCCTTGGTATTAAAACCTCCGCATATTGCTTTACCGATGACAAAGCACAGTACCTGCAAGCAGTAAAAGAAATTGGCTTTCCTTGTGTCGTTAAACCCGTCATGAGTAGCTCAGGTAAAGGGCAAACGATCATTAAATCAGAAAGCGATTTACAGCAAGCATGGGATTATTCACAGCAAGGTGGGCGCACTGGTGCTGGGCGTATTATTGTTGAAGGTTTTGTCCCCTTTGATTATGAGATAACCCTACTGACCATCAGCGCAATTGACGGTGTGCATTTTTGTGCTCCGATTGGCCACCGCCAAGAAAAAGGCGATTACCGCGAATCATGGCAGCCACAAAAAATGTCTGAAATCGCACTTCAAAAAGCACAGCAGATAGCGAAAACAGTGGTGACAGAATTGGGTGGTTTTGGTCTGTTTGGTATGGAGTTTTTTATCACTGGCGATGAGGTTTATTTTAACGAAGTGTCACCCCGCCCACATGATACGGGATTAGTCACGCTACTCTCTCAAGATGCTTCTGAATTTGCATTACATGTACGGGCTATTTTAGGTTTTCCAATTGGCATGATTAAACAATATGGGCCGTGCGCTTCAAGTGTCATTTTAGGCAATGGTGTCTCAAAAGATCTGCAATATAGCAACATCAGTCAAGCGCTTGGAAAAGTTAAGGGGGCGCAAATTCGTCTTTTTGCAAAACCAGACATTAATGGCTCTCGACGCTTAGGGGTGGCGATGGCCTCGGGTGAGAATACCCAGAGTGCGATTGATAATGCAAAATTGGTTTCTCAGGCAGTACAAATAAAATATTAAATCGTGTTCAATGTATTCTGTCATTTCTATAAAGGTAACTTCGGTTACCTTTTTTTATGCCTAAAAAACACAACTTGTGCATAAAAACAGCAAAAAATACAAATAAAGCTTGAAATATAATCAAAATAACAATACTGTAATTACATACAGTGTTTTTACGTACAGTAATCGTGAGGTGGAATTTATGTTATCAAGGTACCAACAACAAAAAAATAACGGCGCATTTAATCTTGACGCTAATAGATTTTGTGAAGTAGCAAGAGCAAGCAGATTAACGTTGAGTTATGATCTTAATAACTATCAGCCATTATTAAGCCACCTGCAAACATCTGACGATCCTCGCTGGATCTTGTTTATTGCTCCACCAGGAAAACCTAACATTCAATTTTTGCAACAAGCAGGTATTAACAAGAGTCGTATTATTACCTTAAATCAAAAACAACTTGCCGATCCCCAGCAGTTGTTTAAAGAAGCAATTGCAAGCAATAATTACGCCGCCGTTATTCACTGGGTTAGTCACTGCGATAACACATTGATGACTGAGATAGAGCAATTAAGCGGTGAATCAAAGACTCACTGTTTTGTTTATTGTGCACAATAAACAAAACAGTGAGCGCTTCGGCGTAATGCCAAGAAGATGCTCACGACTTGTTGAATTTGCACCTTTGATGATAACGATTAAGTAGCAGTATTCTTGTCGCTATGGGTAATCGCCACGACGACATGATTAATTAGATTGTTTTTTAAGCTGTGATTGCAAATCTTGCTGAATAGAAGCGAGTTCCATTAATGCATACTTGTATTCAATAAACTCATGAATATTGGTCGTTGTGGTCAGTTTAAAATAATAGATTGCCTTATCTAAATGCCCGGCTAATTTATGCCAATGCCCTAAGTAAAAGTATGCTTCACAAAGTCGTTGTGCCAATTCTTTATTACTGTTTAGTCCCTTACCAATATTTGTAAAAAGCTCCTGCTCTGAAATACGTCCAGCAATCACATCAACCAGTGTCCATCCGTAATGATCAATCGCATTTTCTGCATGTGCATTTTTTAAGGTTTGCAGAGCGCGATAGGGATCAATTTTACTGTCGATAATATAACGCCATAACGTTCGATAAGGATCACTTTTATTCATACGATAAAATTTATTGATATCATCCGATGCAAGTGAGTAACGCTTTATTTGGTATAACCCAATAGCACGATGTAAATAGCTATAGTGCAGATTATCTGATGATAGCTCAATGGCAGAATCAAAAGCATCAAAGGCTTCATCATAGGACTGCGCTAATAAAAGGTACACACCAAAAGAGTTATAAGCATCGGGAAATTCAGGATCTCGATTTATCGATTGAGTAAAGTCATAACGACTGTGTGCACTTAATCCCATTCGATCATAAATGATCCCACGTTCATAAAATAATAATGCTTCTTGTTTATTATCGCCATTGTGTTCGGCAATCAGTTGGTTAAGACGCAATAACTTAACTTCATCTTGGTAGTCTATTTGCACCGCCGTAGCGAGTGGCAATACCCCAATATAAGCGTTGCTTCCAACACGGTTTCTACTATTATCAGGTGCTAATTCACAAGCTGTTAAAAATAAAATAAATGGCAATATAACAAGTCGTGATAATTGTAATTTCATGAATCAACCTTTTATAGAGAGGCATGTTAAGAGTAAACGATAATACCGCAAAGACAGATGAAAACTTCAGAGTAAACACTGCGCATAAATGATAATACGTTAATAGGCATATTAACGCGATGCTCTATTACCCTTATTTTAAATAAAGCTTGTGGGTATTATCATCAGAAAACTGTATTTTGAGGTCTGATTTTTTTTTCATAAAAATATGACCGCCTTTAGCAATACTAAAATGATCTGGTTTATCATTATTGAGACTTTGATATGTCATAATTAATTGTAAGCTATTGGCTTTTTGTGTAGCATCAAGGGTTCGACCATCTAACCACTTGCCAGTTTCAACGGCTTGTTTTAATTGTAAATAGAGCGATGGAGATAGATTCCTAGCATACTTATTTATATTTGACACTTAGATTTACCTTTAATTATTGGAAATTGCCTTCAGGTAATTATATTGATTTAATGGAATATTTCTAGTTATGATTATTAACCGCACAATTAAATTCTCAATTTTGTTTATTGCTTTGTTACTCAGCGCATGTGATTCATTCAGAAGTGACAGCTTAAGACAAATCTGTGATGACTCCCCAGAGCTATGCAATGATTTACATCAAATAGATGATTGTCGCTTTAAAAGAACAGACGTCATTCGCGCAAGATATTTCGATAAAATAGAGCCCAGTGGGCTCCATCAACGGCAATTATTAGATAGACTTGTTGAGTATGAGTCTTGCCTTGAATTAACACTCTTTATTGAATACACGCGCAATAAACAGCGTAAAGTACAACGTGTGGATAATTTTTTTAAAACACAACAATTAATCAAAGAGGAACTTCAAGATAGTAAAGGCACACAGGATCCACGGCTTGCTTATTATCTCTGGACCCATTACAAAGATGAACAAGCTCGTAAGGTTTTTCTCGCTGCCGCCAGAAAAGATGATGTCAGTGATCCCGAACTCGTTTTTAACCTTGCTATCATGAATGCTAAAACCAACCCGCAACGATCACTCACTACCTTTTATAAAGCGTTGGTCATTAGTGATTCCCTTGAACATATTCCACTCTCTACTTATGTCTACATAATGAATATTTTTTATCAGCATAAGCAGTATGAAAATGCCTACATCTGGGCATTAATTGCTAAAAAAGAAGATAAAGAAGATAACTACCCTATTAATTTTGAATTAATATTAGGTAAAGGGATGCTAAGCAAAGGAATATTAATAGACAATGATGAAGAATTGCAAGAACAAGCTGATACCTATTATAAAAAATTGAAAGATGGTAATTTTACAGCGCATGCTCCACAACTTCCACGACGCAAATAATTAAAAAATATTAAGTGGCTCATTAAAAAAATGAGTCGCCAATAATACCTCCATCGGATCCTGCACTCACTTTAAAACAAGGAGGCAAATCTTTAACCGCCAAGTAATGAAAAGAAATGATCATGAGTTTGTCAGTAAATAATTTAAATAACAGCGTATCTTTTTTAGTCAGTATGTTAGCTAATATTGCGTAGAAATAACAAAACTAAAGGGCTGTAACGTTGTGGCATGCAACCCAATGTTGTGGGCTTACTTCTATTAATACAGGGATTTTTGTACGGCATTTATCATTGGCTAATGCACAGCGATCACTAAATTTACACCCTGAAAATGTTGACATTGGAGAGGCAACTTCACCGACCAACGGTTGACGTGAAAATCGTTTACTCGGGTGATTCACCGGAATACTGCCAATCAGCGCTTGAGTGTATGGATGCAGTGGTTGTTGATACAGCTGTGTCGCGGGACTTATTTCCATCATAGAGCCTAAATACATCACTCCTATCCTATCTGAGATATGTTTAACCACTGATAGATCATGGGAAATAAATAAAAACGACAAGCCTAAATCTTGTTTCAGTGACTTAAGTAAGTTAATGATTTGTGCCTGAATTGAAACATCAAGCGCTGAAACGGGCTCGTCAGCGATAATAATTTCAGGCTGACAAGCAAGGGTACGAGCGATACCAATACGTTGACGCTGTCCACCAGAAAATTGATGAGGATAACGTTGCATATACTCTTTACGCAGACCGGCTTGTTCCATGTATTTAATCACTTCAGCATGAATATCAGAAGTCGGCCGATAAAAACGTACCGCTTCGCCAATAATATCCGCTACTGTCATGCGTGGATTTAATGATGAAAAAGGATCCTGAAATATCATTTGTACTGTAGAGCGATGCTGACGCATTTCCCTCATACTCAAGTTTGCAATGTTAATACCGTGTAATTCAATACGCCCTTCTTTGATAGGATTTAGGCGCACGATGGCTTTACCTACAGATGTTTTACCACAACCAGACTCACCAACCAAACCAAACGTTTCACCCTTATATATTTCAAATGATATGCCATCAACAGCTTTAACATAACTCACTGTTTTTTTAAAAAAGCCCTTTTTTTTAGGAAACCAAACTTTCAAATTATCAACTTTAAGGACAGGTTGTTGCTTCATTTTATGATCTCTTTAGGTTGATATAACCAGCAACGGGCATAATGTTCAGCTGAAAAATATATCACTGGGGGAGCTTGTGACTCACAACAGGGTAAGCATTGCTCACAACGAGGTGCAAACTTGCAGCCACTCGGAAGGTTAGTGGGAGTCGGTACCATGCCAGGAATCGCGTAAAGCGTATCACTTTCACTATCAAGCGTAGGCATTGAGCGTTTAAGACCAATTAAATAAGGGTGCTTAGGATTGTCAAAAATATCATTAACATGTCCATATTCAACAATTTGTCCTGCATACATCACAGCAACGCGATCAGCCGTTTCAGCCACAACCCCTAAATCATGAGTGATCATGACCACTGCCATGCCTGATTTCTTTTTTAAATCATCAATTAAGCGTAAAATTTGTGCTTGAATAGTGACATCTAATGCACTGGTTGGTTCATCAGCAATCAATAAGGCGGGATCACATGCAAGTGCCATGGCTATCATAATACGTTGGCGCATACCACCAGAAAGCTGATAAGGGTATTCATCTACACGCGACTCTGGTGCGCTAATACCCACTTGTGTTAAGAGTTCAACCACGCGTTGACGACGTCGTTTTTTGGAGGTTTTTGGTTGGTGTAAGCGAATCGACTCCGCTATCTGTTGCCCTACACGGATCACTGGATTCAAAGACGTCATGGGCTCTTGAAAAATCATCGCGATATCATTACCCCGAATAGCTTGCATCTCTTTATTACTGAGTGTCAGTAAATCTTTTCCTTTAAACCAAATTTCGCCACCTTCAATTTTACCCGGTGGTGTTTCTATTAGCCGGAGAATCGACAGTGCGGTCACGGATTTACCAGAACCGGATTCTCCAACCACCGCTAACGTTTCTCCTTTATTAACGCTATAACTCACTCTGTCGCAGCCTCGAACAATGCCTTCATCCGTATAAAAATAGGTCTGTAGATTTTTTATTTCAAGAAGTTTTTCCATGCAATACTCCTATTGGCCTATTTTTGAATCAAGCGCATCACGTAATCCATCACCAAATAAATTAAAGGCTAAAACGATCAATAAAATAATGGCACCCGGTACCAGTGACATCGCCAGACTTTGATGTAAAAATTGTTGACCACTGGCGAGCATCGCACCGAGACTCGCCGTGGGAGGTTGAACGCCTAACCCTAAAAAAGACAAGCCAGCAATGGTTAAAATAGTTTCACCCACACGCAAGGTCGCCATAACAATAGTAGGTGCGAGACAATTTGGCAGTATATGCCGGGTAATAATTTGATTGTCAGGAATGCCCATCACGCGGGCAGCATTGACATAATCGGCACTGCGTAGCAACATCGAGTCACCACGAATGATACGAGCAAACTCTAAAATTCCAGTTAAACTGACCACTAAGATTAAATTAAACAATCCAGAGCCAAGTGCGGCCATCAGTGCTATCGCCATTAAAATAAATGGAATTGCATTCCAAAACTCCAAAGAACGCATAATGATATTATCGGTTTTACCACCGTAATAACCCGCCAGCAGACCTAAGCCCGTACCCATAATGGTATTTAAAAAAACCGCTAGGAGGCCAATGCCAAGCGCAATCCTTGTGCCATAAATAGTACGCGATAACGTATCACGGCCAAGATCATCACTGCCCAACCAATGTTCTGCGCTAGGGCCTTGAGAAAGGGCTCCCCAATCCATCGCTAAGGGATCAACGGGCACAATAAAGGGAGCAAGTATTGCTATATAAATAAGCATGATCACGATAATAAGCCCACCCATCGCCGCCTTATTACGTTTAAGTTTAAGCAACACGATATTAGCCGTTGAGCGCGTACCGACGATTTGACTTGCTAAGTTAAGACGATTGCGCCAATAACCGAACATCAGAAGCGCCGTTAAGCTGGCAAAAATACCATAAGAAAGCCCTGTATCTTGACTCACCATGATTTGAGGTAAAAAAGCGACTAATAACAGCAGATTAATGATTATTAATGGTAACAACATGGTTTTCTCCTCAATCGTACTGAATCTGTGGGTTCATGAAACCGTAGACTAAATCAACGATGAGGTTGATGACCACGTAAACGATGGCCATCATTAACACGCAACCAAAAACCATGGGTTCATCACGTCTAAAAATAGCATTAACAGCAAGTCGTCCGACACCTGGCCATGCAAACACGGTCTCGGTTAAGACAGCACCTGCAAATAGGCGCGCAATCTGATTGCCAATATTGGTTGAGATGGGAATTAATGCATTTCGAAAAGCATGGTAAAAAATAACACTTCGCTCACTAACACCCTTAGCCCGTGCCGTGCGAATGTAGTCTTGATGAATAACTTCTAGCATCGCTGAACGTGTTAAACGGGTGGTGGAGGCGATCATGACAAAAGACAATGATAACGCGGGTAAGATCAAATGACGTAGGCCTTCAATCGTCCAAAAATGCCCACCATAACCCGAGGCAGGCAGTACCTTAAGATACACGGCAAAAAAATAAATAAGTAAAATACCAGTGAAGAATACCGGTATCGACACACCAAACATCGCCAAAGACATCGCACCATAATCAAACCATGTGTTTCTTTTTACAGCTGAAATGATGCCCACGGGGATGGCAATAAACAACGCAATAATAAGGGCCATAAAACCCAATTCAAGTGTTGCAGGTAAACGCGCTAAGACAAAAGATAAAACGTTATCTTTATAGAAAATAGAGTTCAGTTCACCCGTAAAAAAGTGCTGCATCATTTTAATATATTGCACAGGTAACGGTTGATCCAATGCATATTTCGCGTGCACAGCGGCGATAGATTCAGCCGTTGCTTGATCGCCAAGCAACATAGCAGAGGGGTCTCCAGGCGTCATTTTAATAATAACGAATACAAAAACAGAGACAAAAATGAGCATGGGTATTAACAGTAATAACCTTTTTAATGCATAATTCAGCACATAAACTCCTTTTAAAGTATGTGGCACAGGTCAGTCGCTAACGATGAAGCGAATACTGTTGATGAACGGGCTTGCTAATAAGCCTAATTATCTGCTCGTTCCAGAGAGTGAACACAGAGAATATCTGCACTGCCGTTAATCCTAATAACTCACTCTAACGCAATGCTCTAACGTCAACATTGCAATAAAAAACGGAGTAACAGAGATAATCTCCCTTACTCCGTTCTTATATAATATCAGCAGTGATTGTTATTGTGTGATATCGACGTTACGGTCCCATGTGACCAGATGGATATATTTTTGTGGGGACGGCGTAAACCCTTTTACTTTGGTACTTGCACCGGTCACTGTTTTCAACCATACCAATGGAATGTGGATATAATCTTCCGTTAACGCTTGACGCATTGCGGTTTGATACACTTTTGCACGGGCAGTCGGATCACTAATACGGCGACCTTGTTCAAGTGCTTCGGTCACTTTTTCATTATTATAATGAGAAAAGTTCATGGTTGAACCTGGCGTAAATAAACGATAGGTCCAACGATCAGGATCGGGCACGGATCCCCAGCCCATGACAAATAAACCACAATCACCCGCTTTTAGCTTTGGAAACATGCTACTCCACTGGGGTGTTTGTACATTCACTTTAATGCCAAGACTGCGTAATTGCGTGCTGATCACGGTTGCCATTTGTTTTCGCGCGGGATCACTTGGTGAGTAGATATCAAATTCAAAATCATCTTTAATAATGCCTTCCGCTTTCAGTTCGCTAATTAATTGTTGTGCTTTCTTCATATCATAAGGCAGTGCTTTTGATTTCATATAGTCAAGATCATCTCCTACAACACCGACAGGGATCCAAGAGTAAGCACGTTCACCCGCACCTTTAAAGATGCCTGGTATAGCCTGAGCAAATGGGACTGCATGATATACCGCTTTACGAAAACGGACGTCAGAAAAAGGCAGTTTTTTCATTGAAAAACCGATATAACGTAAAGTTAATCCAGGCACACTTTGAATATTAAGCCCTTCATCGGCAAGCCGTTGTGTATCTTGTGGCAACAATTCAAACGCGATATCAATACCACCCGCTTGTAGTTCTGCCGACATAACTTCTAATTTAGGGATAGGACGGAATATTACTTTATCTATTTTAGGCTCAGCGACAAAATAATCTTTATTTTTAACTAGGGTGATACGATCATCTGGGATCATTTCTAAAAATTTAAACGCGCCCGTTCCGATTGGTTGACGATCAAAACCATCCATCCCCATCTCTTGCAGTGCTTTAGCCGGTAAAATCCCCAGTGTCGGATTAGCAAGAGCTAACAGAAAAGAAGAAGAAGGAGCATTTAGTTTTAGAATAACCGTATAGGCATCAGGTGTTTCAATAGACTGTATTGGCTTTAAAAACTCACGGTTCGGGGATGCATTTTTTACATCCAGGGTAACGTCGAAAGTATATTTTACATCTGCGGATGTAAAAGGCTGACCGTTATGAAACTTAACACCACGACGCAGATGAAACGTATAGGTTTTACCATCGCCAGAGATATCCCAAGACTCAGCTAATAGTGGCGCCGCTTGCTTGGCATTTTCTTTAAAGCTAATCAGTGTATCGAAGATGTTACCCGCAAGCGACTCAGCGTAAACACCTTGCATTAGGATTGGATTTAAATTGGTGGGATCTTGAGTGATACCAATTGTTAAGACTTTCTCGGCAGCATAACTGCTCAACGAACTGATGATCAATAGAGAAAATACGACCTGTTTGAATATCCTTTTCATATTGAGGCACCTTAATTTATAGTTAATTAGTTAATGTATGAATGTTTACTCATCGCAAAAGAATGAATAAATTGATAATGATGCAAGGAAAATTAACGCTAATAAGGCGTGAGTAGCAGAAAATAGTTATTCACACTTCAAAAGTCATAATATGCTTAGCAATAATTTAAGCTCGCAAGGATGCTCACCTTTTAGTTCTTTTGATATTATACAGCGACAACGCGTAAATTCGCACACGACATTTATTTTATAACTCTTTATCATTTAGCATACAAAATTCAGCAAGCAGTTCGATGAACAAATTATAGACGAAAAGATGAACACTCAACGGACTCAATCAAAACTTTATAAAAAATTGTCAAATACTGGCATTTTATCAATATCGAGAGAGGACTAATACATCGAAAGACAAGCAAGATGTTTTCCACAGCTCACTCAACTTTTATAAACAATGGCAAGGCAAGGGCTAACATTCAATAATGTGCGCTGCCGCCTTACCGACTAATAATCCGTCTAGTTTATAAGCAAAATCACACTAAGCGCCGAACACATTTTAGTAACATAAAAGAGTTACCGATTAAGAGGGCATCGTCCTTATTGTTTATGTTTATGTTTACATTGGTTAACTCCCCTGTTGCACAGGCGGTATTTATTTTCACTTTCCAAATTAAACCTTTTTCAAGCGGCGGTAATTTACAATGAATTTGATAACTCGAAGCATTTAAGATCACAAACCAATATTCACCAGTACTGACAGACTCTCTTAATGCGATGGCGATAGCTTGTGAGTTAGTAGAATGCCAGTCTCTCGTTTCCATCAAATAACCATCTGGATGATACCATTTAACAAGATCTGAGTTTTCACAATTATCTAAGCAATCATCACGGAGTGATAAATTACCAAACAAACGAGACTGTTGACGTAATTTGACAAGAGAAGCAGTGAAATCAAACAACTTCTGATTCACCTCGGAGAGATTCCAGTTAAGCCATGTCAGGCTATTATCTTGGCAATAAGCATTATTATTACCCGATTGATGGTTGCCCATTTCATCTCCTGATAAGAAATGAGGCGTTCCCTGAGAAAGTAGAAGCGTGGCGATCAAATTGCGTTTTTGTTGCTGACGAAGCGCATTAATACGCTCATTCTCCGTTTCTCCCTCGACACCATAATTTGCTGAAAGGTTATTGCCATGTCCATCATTATTATTTTCTTCATTGGCCAGATTATGACGTTGATCATAAGAAACTAAGTCATCTAAAGTAAAACCATCGTGATAACAAATATAGTTAACACTGGAGTATTTTGAGCGATAATGTTTTACAAATATGTCACGAGAGCCTAATAATCGCGTTGCAATATCGGCTATTTTCCCGGTATCTCCTCGCCAAAATGAGCGAACGGTATCTCGATAACGATCATTACATTCAAGCCAATCAGCAGGAAAACCACCTAAGCGATATCCGCCGGGTCCAATATCCCAGGGCTCAGCAATCAATTTTACTTGGTTTAAAACAGGATCTTGTAATAATGATTTAAAAAAGGCCCCCTGTTCATTAAAGCCATTGCTTTCACGAGCGAGCGTGACGGCTAAATCAAATCGAAAGCCATCAATCTGCATTTCAGTCGCCCAGTAACGTAATGAATCTAATGTCAACTTTAACGCCCAGGGATAATTGAGATTAACAGTATTGCCACAGCCAGAATGATTACTGTGCTGTTGATAATTAAGCGTATCGGCACTATTTGTGTCTGGATCAAAGGTATAGTAGTTATGATTATCAAAACCCTTAAGGCTTAAAATGGGACCATCAATGCCTGATTCGGCAGTATGATTATAAACAACATCAAGAATGACCTCTATTTGCGCCGCATGTAATTCCTTAACCATTGTTTTAAACTCTTGCACTGCATCATATTGTGCATAACGACATTCAGGCGCAAAAAAGTTAATTGGATTGTAACCCCAATAATTCGTTAATCCGAGTGCCTCCAGCCTAGGTTCACTCATAAAACTATAAATGGGCATTATTTGTAAACTAGTAATGCCCAGTTTTTTATAATGGGCAATGCTAGCAGGATCAGATAAACCAAGGTACTTACCGCGTTTAGCTAATGGGACTTGCTCATTGAGTTGGCTGAAACCTTTTACATGCACTTCATAAATAATACGTTGATCATCTTCAATGCTAGGCTTTGTTACCCCGGCCCAATCAAATTCATCATCAACGACAACTGATTTTGATATATGCTGACCCAAACGACTAATTTGTGACGTATCAAAACTATTCTGCACACGGTTTAATGCTTTGGCATAGGGGTCAATTAATAGGTTATCAGGATCAAATATATGACCTTGCTGTGGATCTCTGTCTCCAAATACACGATAACCATAGAGCTGACCGGCTTGTACGTTATGAATAAAAACACTCCATTGATGCCCCTGTTTGACATCTAATGAGTAATTTGCAATTTCATTTTCATCGTGATCAAATAAACACAGTTCCACACGATAGGCCCCGAGGCTATAGACCGAGAAATTGCAACCCTTTTTATCTTTATCCAATATCGCACCAAGGGGCGAAAATTTCCCCGTTGCCACACGAAAAGGCTGTTGATGAGAATCTAATTTGAGCAGGTCCTTACGCATTGATCATCCTTTTTTTTGTAAATAAACAGTTGCTAACGGTGGCAAGTTTAGCGTGAATGAATAAGGTTTACCTTGCCATTCCTGCTCTGTTGTCTCAAAAAACCCAAGGCTATCACCCACGGCGAAATTACTGCCCCAATAATAATGACTATCGGTATTTAAAATAACTTCATATCGTCCGGGCTCAGTTACTGCAACACGGTAATCGACTCGAGGAATAGGCGTGAAATTTGAGATACAGATAATTTGCTTGTCGTTTTTTTCATTTTTACGAATAAAGGCAAAAATACTATTTTCACCATCACTGTGATCTAACCACTCAAAACCATCGGTACTGTAATCTAATTCATAAAAAGCACTATTGGCTTTATACAGGTGATTAAGATCTTTAATCAGTTGTTGATGCCCTGCATGTTTTTCATATTCAAGCAGGTGCCAATCTAAACTTGCATCATGATTCCACTCTTTCGTTTGAGCAAATTCAGATCCCATAAAATTCAATTTTTTACCAGGATGTGCATACATGTAGCCTGCGTAAGCCCGCAAATTAGCGGCCGCTTGCCACTCGTCACCGGGCATTTTGTGTAACATGCTCTGCTTACCATGCACCACCTCATCATGAGAAATAGGTAATACAAAATGTTCGTTATAGTGATATATCATTGCAAAGGTCATCTCATGGTGATGATACTTACGATACATCGGATCCTGCGCGACATAACTTAATGTATCGTGCATCCAGCCCATGTTCCATTTGAAGCCAAATCCTAATCCACCTTCAAAGGTTGCTTTAGAGACACCAGTAAAGGCCGTGGACTCTTCTGCAATGGTCATCGCGTGTGGATATTGTATGTACACTTCTTCGTTAAACCATTTGAGTAAACTAATTGCCTCATAGTTATGATTACCGCCATCAACATTAGGCACCCATTCGCCCTCTTCACGTGAATAATCCCAATACAGCATGGAAGCCACGGCATCAACACGTAAGCCATCAACATGAAATTTATCCAGCCAAATAAGCGCACTCGCCACTAAAAATTGACGGACATTATCACGTCCAAAATCATAAATGTATGAGTTCCAATCGGGATGCCAACCACGGCGAGGATCTTCATACTCATAGAGAGGTGTGCCATCAAAACGCGCTAAACCATGCGGATCTGCTGGAAAATGAGCAGGTACCCAATCAATAATAATGCCAATACCAGCTTGGTGAGCTTGGTCGATAAAATATTTTAGATCATCGGCGTCACCAAAACGGCTGGTGGCGGCAAATAGCCCCACTGGTTGGTAACCCCATGAACCGTCAAACGGAAACTCTGAAATCGGCATCATTTCTAAGTGGGTATAACCCATCTCCACCAAATAAGGAATAAGATCAGCGGCTAATTCACGATAGCTGAGCATACGCTCAACACCCTGCTCTTTTTTACGCTTCCAAGAGCCTAAATGCACTTCATAAATACTCATGGCGGTAAAACGTTTATCATCTAACTGTGACCGGCGCCACGCATCATCATTCCATTGATATTTATCATGATCAACAACAATTGAAGAATGTGATGGGTACAACTCAGCTTGAAAACCAACGGGATCGGCTTTATGTGGTAAACGATTACCGAGGCCATCTTTGAGCTCAAATTTATATCGACAGCCGACTGATATTTCCGGCACAAATAAAACCCAGTGACCACACCAACTACGTTGCATTGGATGACGTCGTCCATCCCAATGGTTAATGTCACTGATTAAGCTAACGCTAGAAGCATTGGGAGCGTAAACAATAAAACGGACTCCACTGATATTAAGATCATGGCAGTGCACTGTTTTAAGTTGCGCACCTAATGTTTTATAGACGTTTTGCGGTGCTTCGTGCAAAGTTGATAAACCCTCAAAGGCAATATCATGGAATTGGTAGGGATCAATAAAACGATGTTGCGCATCGCTATAGTGCACATTTAATTCATAGGTAAACTTTTCATTAATCTTCGGTAAGTTTAACTCAAACAAACCCGTTTCATCGATTTGCAGGAGCTCAGCAGTTGCTTTACTTTCCCCTAACTTAAATAGTTCAACTTTTTGTGCGCCTGGCAACCAAGCACGTAAAATAAAACCACCTGAAGTGCCCGCGACTAACCCGAGACATTCAAAGGGATTATCTAACTTTGCTTCTTGCAACAAAGCCAGTAGGGAAAGATTCTCTTGCTGTTTTTTTAGCGTTTTAACAGATTTTTTACTGCTAACGACTTTTTTAGCCGTTGGTTTTTTAGGAGACTCTTTTTTAACTGTTTTTTTACTCGTCATTTTTTTATTCATCATATTAATAATCCAATTATTTTTCAGATGCTTCTTTACGCGCGGTTGTTAAGTTTTCCAACAAACATTTTATCTTTGTATTGTTAAACAACTGCTCAATATTTTGACTTAATTTGCGTTGCCAATTGCGATATTCATGACTGGTGCCCGGTACATTAACGGGCGCGTCCATTTCTAAAAAATCTTCCAACTGCAAACTCAATAACATCGCATTACCTTTTGCTAAATGTGTCTGCATCGAGAAATTTAAGGTTTGATCCATTGCCGTTTGAGTCGCATCTCGGTTGTAATGGTCTGGCAAACTACCGTGACCATGTAAACTATTCAAAATTTGTTGTTTGCTGTGAACGCGACTTTCCATTAACTTACTCAACACTTTCTCATCTGGGTACAATCCTAAGGTTTTACCCAGATGTAAATCATCGCAGTGCCAATAGCCTTTTATGGTTGGCATATCGTGCGTTGCGAGTGTCGCCATGGCTTGTTTTTTATAATGAGTAGGGGAAATATAGCCCCCATCATTAGCCTGTTCAAAAAAGAACACTTTGTACGAATAAACACCCGCGTCTTCAAGTAAAACATCTATTCCTTCGGGCACGGTTCCTAAATCTTCACCAATAACCAAACACTGATTACGCTGGCTCTCTAATGATAATATGTTAAGTAAATCGTGCACCGGGTAATAAATATAAGCACCGGCATCTGCATCTGCATTATCAGGTACCCACCATAAACGTAATAGTGCCATTACATGGTCAATACGTAATGCGCCACAATTGCGCATATTCGATTGTAATAAGTCAATAAAGGGTTGGTAACCATGTTCATATAGTTTATCGGGTGATAGTGGTGGCAACCCCCAACTTTGCCCGAGTGGGCCTAATACATCCGGTGGTGCGCCAATACTTATTTGTTCACAATAGAGATCGTGATTTGCCCATATTTCAGCACTTCCCTTCGCGACACCCACCGCCAAATCACGATAAATACCTAAGGTCATGCCTAATGATATTGCTAACTGATGTGCTTCTTCAAGTTGCAACTCTGCAATCCACTGACAATAACACCAAAACAAAACCTCGTGTTGTTGGTTTTCTATCCACTCTTGTACGGCTTTATTTTGAAAGGATTGGAAAGCATCGGGCCATTCTGGCCATCCCCATAAATGGGCATCTTGCTGTAAGAATTTAAACTGTAAGGCATCGTAACTTGCTTGCTGTTTAAGAGATTCACCTTTCGCTTGCACATATTGGTTAAAGATTTTTAAGCGCTTTTTACTGTTAACACTATCATTATTCAAGTTATCAAATAAAATACGTAACACTTCGAGTTTTAGTGTTGTCACACTCTCATAATCCACCCATTTTGTCGCGCGTAGCTGCTTTATTTTCTGTTGAAAATCTTGGCTAGCAACCCTCTCTTGCAATGCTTTATCATGCTTAAACTCTTCAACATTAGTCAAATCACTGTATAAAATATTCAGCCAGTTTCGTGAGGAAGGACTATAGGGGCTGGCATTATTAGGCAAGGCAGGAGAGAGTGCATGAATAGGGTTCAAGCCAATAAAATCACCACCATACGTGGCAGTGTTTTTGAGTAACAGTTTAAGATCACTAAAATCACCTATTCCCCAGTTGTTTTCACTTTTAATACTATAGAGTTGGACACTGGAACCCCATATTTTTTTACCCTGTTGTATCGCAGTCGGGGTAAAGCAAGCATGCGGGGTAATAATCAAAGACATGCTTGCAAGTGGCTCATCATTACCGGGTTCAAAGACATCAAGTCGATGATAGCCAAGTGGTAAATCTAAAGTTAACATAATCTGATAACAATGGAACTCAACGTCAGATATCTCCTTGACTGCCACCAAAGGAAAATGGATAGCGGTGATGCTCTCCTTAATTTGTTGTTGCTCTTCTGTACTCACTTGGTAAATTAGTGCGTCGTTAACAAAATCAATGGGCAAACAAATCTCAATACTATAATGAGCAGATTTTTGTACAACAGTAACGGGAGGAAGCAATGATAACCAATGCTTTTTTTCTTGTTGTTGATAATGTTCAAGTAGTTGCGGCTCATTATTTGCATCGTAACCCATTTTATGAATAAGGTTTTTGACATGAAATTCTGAAACAATTGCAGGCTTTCCCCATGCATCTACAAAATTTGGATCGATACCTTTTAATTCCATAAACATATCTAAGCTAGAGCGAGTCATATAACACCTTGTATTATTTATTTTTATTATAATAGGGTTTAAATTTCTACTGTATTCAGTTCATCATTAATATCATTGCAACGCCAGAAGATTTTCATTATATTTTAATGCATTGTGAACTTATCAACAAAATGAACTATGTAAAATAAATGAGCATAGAAAAAACCTAACGTTGAGCTTAATTGAGGTTAAAATATGAACAGACTACTTTAAAACTCACATTAGCATGGTTGAATCGCGATATTTCATTATTTGCATCACTTGATTTGTTTTCATTCAAGCTACAACGTTCAGCAAGTAGAGAGCGTTGCCTATATTATAAGAAAAGTTAAAGAACAGAGGAATTCAATCAATGCTTTCTAATCAATATTGATAGACAGCAAAGATATTTACCGTACAAAAGCCACTAACTTTATTTATCTTCAACCATGGCGATACAGCGTGTAACATCCAATAAGCTTCTCAGCTTAAAGATTAACGTGCTTATTTTAATCCTACCGACAGAGGAAAGGTCAGTCTAGTGAATCTATTGAAAGATCATTGTGTTGCGTTTTTCATTGAGTTCCAAACTTGCACAAGCATAAAGCATATTGAGAGTAACAGGCATTAATCGTTTATGATAACTATTGATACTACAATCAATGACACAGGTAACTCTATGCTCTCACATCTCATTTTAAAAAAAACACAGTCGCTTTCTCGATCAGTGAGTTTAAAAGCAAACCATCAAGGTGTTGAGTTTTTAATTGTTGAGCATGAAAAATTAAAGGCAGCGTTTTCACTTCATGGAGGCCATCTGATCCATTTTCAAAAAACGCACCACAAACCACTTATTTGGTTAAGTAAAAACGCTATATTTAATGGGGAAAAAGCAATTCGTGGTGGTATTCCTATTTGCTGGCCATGGTTTGGCGTGGCGCCCCCGTCCTTAGGAGAAAACTTGCCAGCACACGGGTTCGCACGCAACAGCAAATGGGTTATCGGTGATATTGAAGAATCTGATGAGGGCGTTGAGCTTGAACTTAAACTTTACAGTAATGAAAATACATTAGCATTATGGCCACATCAGTTTGAATTAACCTTAAAAGCCACACTTAATAGCCAGTTAAAACTACAACTCATCACAGAAAACAAAAGCAATAAGCCATTTACATATCGTGGTGCACTGCATACCTATCTTAATATTAGCACACCTCAATCTGTCGTCATATCGGGTTTAAGTAAACAATTCACTAACTCATTAAAAAATAAACGTCGAGAAACTGGCGATACGACCTTAGTCATTAATAAAGCCATTGATGCTATCTATAAGAAATCGAATGGTGATATTTTACTTAAAGATAAACTATTTCAGCACACTTTAATCATGACTAATAAAGGTAATGATTCTGAAGTATTATGGACTCCTTGGAGAGAAGGTGCGGCGACTTTTCCCGATATGCCCGATAACGGCTACCAGACAATGTTCTGTATCGAGTCAGCAATCACCGAAACATCTGGTCAGCTAATTAATCAGGGAGAAAAACATATACTGTCTACCTTAATTAAATAACCTCTGTTTTTATATCATTCAAGAGATCAAATTCAGCAAGTCGTGAAATAAACAGATTCTAGGGCAAAATGGAAGCGCTAACAGCTGCCATCATTTTTTCCTTAGACATTGTTAGAAGACATTGTTAGAAGACATTGTTAGAAGACATTGTTAAATGCTTGACTTAATCAATATAGAGAACGTTAATGCAGTTAACCGCCCAAAAAGTCATCATTATTATGCTGAGCTTTAGCATCAAGTTTGTGGAAAGTTAAACAGATAGATTCGCAACAACGAGATAAAATAGTCGTTATTACATATTTTATCCACACACGATGTCATTAAATAACACAACACAATAACTTTCGTCGATTATTCATTCAAAGAGTGATCAATAATAGTGAAAGTATGGGTTTTACTTTCTTTTATGTGAAATAGCACTTAATATGGTCGCGTAATTTAATTACTTGGTTATTTGTTTTAGCAACCAACAGAATGATAAAACTTGTTTACAAAGTAATTAATTGTAGTTTTCAGAGCAAAATACTTGACCAATATCAAGTCGGCACTCTTTTTGATATCTATAATGCTAACAAGTTTTAAAATAAACCATCCAAAAGGATATAAAAATGACAATTAAAATCGGTATTAACGGCTTTGGTCGTATCGGACGTTTCGTATTTCGTGCAGCTTGTGAGCGTGCAGATCTAGAAATTGTTGCAATCAATGACTTAATCGACATTGATTACATGGCTTACATGCTTAAATATGATTCAACACACGGTCGTTTCAACGGTACTGTTGAAGTTAAAGACGGTAACCTAATCGTGAACGGTACTACTGTACGCGTTACTGCTGAACGTAACCCTGCGGACCTTAAATGGAATGAAGCTGGTGTTGACGTAGTTGTAGAAGCAACAGGTCTTTTCCTAACTGACGAAACAGCACGTAAGCACATTGTTGCTGGCGCTAAAAAAGTTGTTTTAACAGGCCCTTCTGGTGACGTTCCAATGTTTGTTAACGGCGTAAACTTTAATGAATATGCTGGTCAAGATATCGTTTCTAACGCTTCTTGTACAACTAACTGTCTTGCACCTATCGCTAAAGTTCTTAACGACAAATGGGGCATTGAATCAGGTCTAATGACAACTGTTCATGCTACCACTGCAACTCAAAAAACAGTTGACGGTCCTTCTGCTAAAGATTGGCGTGGTGGTCGTGGTGCTTCTCAAAATATCATCCCATCTTCAACGGGTGCAGCAAAAGCAGTAGGTAAAGTAATTCCTGCTCTTAACGGTCTTCTTACTGGTATGGCTTTCCGTGTACCAACTGCGAACGTTTCTGTTGTTGACTTAACTGTTAACCTTAAAACAGCAACTACATACGAAGAAATCTGTGCTGAAATGAAACGTGCTTCTGAAAATGAATACGCGGGTGTTTTAGGTTACACTGAAGATGCAGTTGTTTCTCAAGACTTCATTGGTGAAACTCAAACATCTGTATTTGATGCAAAAGCAGGTCTTGCACTCACTGATAAATTCGTTAAAGTTGTATCTTGGTACGATAACGAAATCGGTTATTCAAACAAAGTACTAGACTTAGTTTCTCTTATTTCTAAATAAGATTTAACTCAGTTA
>JBAHZV010000025.1:0-9355 GCA_037132845.1 Psychromonas sp. | reverse complement strand
TCAAAATTGCAAATATCGGTTCCAAATGCAAAACCAGGTAGTAAAGGTGAGCTCGCAATGGACAGTAACTTCACTGCTATTGTTAACGAAAATTTTTATGTAGACAAAGCGTCAGAAGCTTTTGTATTTAAAATGGAAGGTTATAAGTTACGCAATGAATTACGTGTACTGAAAAACTTCAAAACTGATGAAAAGAACACTTTTCACCGCTTAAGTGCAGATCTGCTTTTAGTCGACCCTTATCATTCGATTAAAGACAGTAAAGAGCCTAGACGAAATGAAATAACGCTTTTACAGGTACATAACAAAGGAACGTTCGATGATGGTATTCACGGAGTCGGTTATATTCCTCATCCGTTACTACGAGTTGTTTGGTTAGGTGAACGTCAAGGCATTAAAAATCATTATTGGGCTGTGGTGAAAAACAATGCGATTAACTGCAGTAAAAAAACCGGTACGCCTGAAAATCCTGAATGTAAAAAATCATACATAAGGTATGATTTAGGTGCTGCTAGTGCAACCGAGCCGAGCAAGTTTGATATCATTGTTGGAAATAAAACCTTAGAAATTAAAATGAATGGTGAAACGAAAGTAGACCATGATCTCTCTTACTGGACACATATGTTGAGCTACTTCAAAGTGGGAGTTTATAACCAATTTAAGAATGGGCAAAGTGAAGCTCATTTTTACAGCCTTGATGTGGTAACAGAAAGCAAATAATATTGTTTAAGCAATCGTGTCGTGCTCTCTGCGCGACACTGTTACTGTCATAATATCTACATTCTCCTCTTCATATTATCTTCGTTTCTTTCTTATTTTATAGCGACTCGTCATCTTAGCGTTTCCACAAAACATTTATCAACGCACCAGCCATAATAAAACTACCCCCTATTATTGTTGTTAATACAGGAATTTCACCAAAATAAGCCCAACCAATAATAACCGAAAAGATAACTTGTACATAAGCATAAGCGGTTGCTTTATTAGCATCTTCGCTATGTAAGGCTTTGGTTAGCCCTATTTGACCTATTTGTGTAAATATACCGACTAGGATCAATACGCCTAATGCCGCTAGGCTGGGTGCAACAAAATCATTGCCTAATAAAATAACCGCAATCGGGATAGAGATAATAGGAAAATAAAAAACAATCACTGAACTATCTTCGGTCTTGGTCAGTTTTTTAACAATGACATAAGCCACTGCACTGCCAAAAGCACCTAATAGGCCTGCCCCAATACTTAACCATGAGTACTGCGTATTGCTATCCTGTAAAAAATTAGGCTGAATCATAATTAATAACCCCACTAAGCTACATAGGATACAAGTGATCGTTGAACGTTGAATATGTTCTTTTAAAAAGAAAAACGCGAGTAGCGCCGTAAATACTGGATGTATATATTGAAGAATGGTGGCTTCAGCTAAAGGGAGGGTAGTCACCGCATAATAAACAAAAATTAATGCAAATGCGCCAACGGTACCACGTGCGATAAGCCAAGGCTTATTATTACCCCACATTGATATTTTTTTTCGCTTAATATCCACATAGCTAATGATGGCTGAAACAATGGCTCTGGCTGCCACAATTTCCAGCACAGGGATATGATAGGTCGTACTTGCTGTTTTTACACAGACTGCCATCAATGAAAAACCAACCGCAGAAAGTAGCATATACCAAGCACTTATTGGCAGTGCATTCTTTAAACTTGTATACATGTAATGATTAATCCGACATGAAGGAGGTAAAACGGTGCTTCATTAAAAGGTCTGCACCATGGATAAATTTACAGATATTATCTGTATTGTGTTCAATCACAATGACCCACTATTGGTCAATTATATTACGCAATAATTGACCATTAATTAAGTGTAATGGTCATACTCGCTATATGGACAGTGAATCACTGTAAAAAGTAGTACGATTAGTTTTAATTACCAATTTTTATAACTGAGCCATTAATTTATTTGAGATCACTAACATTTCAACGGGTTTTAGGTTGGTAATAATACTCTCTTGCATTTGGTTTAGTGCGTGTAGTGGAGCATCGTTTAGATCGAAGGCAATGTCCCTTGCTTGTTTGGATGGCCAGCGTGCGTAAGCGACAAAATTATCATCTGCAATTTCATGTAACATAGAGCCGAGGGAACCATGATGAACGACGTAATGATCGGTAACCGCTTCCCAGCCGGCAATAAATTCACTGTGTTTATCATGATGAACTTTCCATTGATATAAAACTGTATACATAATTCTCCTTAACATTAAATATCCATGGTTAATGAGCTTAAAATAGTGGATTAAGCGCCATTTATCGATATCAAATAATTTTATTAGCCATTAGAAATAGGGACCACAACGGAAAATTCACTTTACTCTTTTTATGACTGGCATTCAAATAGTTATATTTGTTGTTTTAAAGTCTATACCACCCCAGATATAAATTTTAGAGTACTGGTACGAAGAGCCTATTCTAGGCTCTGTATATCCTGATATTTCAATATGTAAAGCCAACAAGGACTTACGAGGTTTTTTCTCTAAAAATCACTTTGCATTCGCGACCAAGTTAGCGACTGAATAAAGTATCTTGATTGATAACGGGTATATCTTTGTATGTATAACTTGTTGAAGGTAAAGACGATGGACACAAAATTATTTGTCAGTAAACTTAACCAGATAACTAACAGTATTGGTAAATATTACAATCTGCTTATGACCGCAATATTAAATGAAACAACGCCATCTTTAAATTTCGCGATGGGTTGAAAACATTTTAATTCTATAGATAACAAAAAATTATCATAATAAGAAGTATTGATAATTTAACTCTTATTTTATAACAGTGTATATTTCTTACATGGAAGTAAAGGCTTCAAATAAGCCACAGGGAGTACCACAGATAGCGATGAAAATTTTACATACTATGATCCGTGTGGCGGATCTGGAAAAATCAATTACGTTTTATACTCAGATGATGGGTATGAGCATATTAGATAGATTTGAAAACAATGAAGATCGTTACACCTTGGTTTTTGTTGGTTATCAAGAGGGTAGTGTCGCAATTGAATTGACTTATCACTGGGATCATCATGAATACCAACTGGGTAATACGTTTGCTCAGATTAAACTAGGCGTTAAAAATATTTATGCCACTTGCGATTATATAAAAGCAATGGGCGGTATGGTGACACGCGAACCAGGTCCTGTGAAAGGCCAAGCAACACCTATCGCATTTATTACTGATCCTGATGCTTATCAAATTGAGCTAATTCAAACAAACTAAATTTAGAAGGACTTTTTTATGAGTAACGCGCTATTTCAACCACTGTATTTGGGCAATTTTTCTCTTAAAAATCGCATTGTTATGCCACCAATGACTCGTTCACGTGCGAGCCAACCGGGTAACTTAGCAAATGAAATGATGGCAGAATATTATGCGCAACGCGCATCCGCTGGTCTCATTATTGCTGAAGGTACTCAAATTTCACCATTGGGGCAAGGTTATGCTTGGACGCCTGGCATCTATTCAGTAGAGCAAATTGCAGGCTGGAAAAAAGTCACTGATGCAGTGCATGATAAAGGCGGTGTTATTTTTGCACAACTTTGGCATGTTGGTCGTGTTTCGCATCCAGAAAACACCGGGGGAGAGATACCTATTTCTTCATCGCCAATCAAAGCTGAAAATGTACAGGTTTTTATTGATAATGGTACGCAACAGGGAACGTTTGTTGATGTGATTGTGCCACGTGAAATGACTAAAACGGATATTAAAAAAGTGGTAGAAGAGTATCGTCAAGGTGCCCTTAATGCGCTTGAAGCTGGATTTGATGGTGTTGAGTTACATGCTGCAAATGGTTATTTGATTAATCAGTTTATTGATTCAGAAGCAAATCACCGCACCGATGAATATGGTGGCACTATCGACAATCGATTACGTTTCTTAGATGAAGTTGTGACGGCCATGGTTGATGCGATAGGCGCAGATCGTGTGGGGGTACGTATTGCGCCTTTCACTTCCTTAAATGGTACGGTTGATGCGACACCCGTAAAAACCTATACGGCAGTGGCGACTTTACTGAATCGCCATAATGTCGCTTATCTTCATATTGCAGAAGTTGATTGGGATGATGCGCCTGAAACACCTTTAGCATTCCGTAAAGCTGTGCGCGCTGCTTATTATGGCATTATTATTTATGCTGGACGTTATAATGCAACCAGTGCTGCGTGCGCCATTAACGATGGTTTTGCTGATATGATTGGTTTTGGACGGCCATTTGTAGCAAATCCAGACCTCCCTAATCGTATTAAGCAGGGTTACCCATTAGCACCACACCATCCTGAATCCCTTTTTGGAGGGGGTGAAATAGGGCTGACGGACTACCCAGAATATAAGTAATCTGCAAGAAAAACATTAACAATATTAGGGATGAGTAAAGGGCGTTATTTTTAAAAAAATTACGCTCTTTGTATGATAACAACATTATGATTAGCGTGTTTTTACGACGCTTAAAATCGACATAAAGATAGCTTGACCTTACATCTTTTTCGCCGTCCCATAAAATTAATTAGCTTTGTAATATTTTTAATGGCAAGGCTAATATTTCATCACCAGAGCTTGCGAAATACCAAATAATAGCGATCAACGCGCCCACCGTAAGTAAATACCAAGCAATAGAAACAATTTGTCCGTATCTGTCTAAGGGTAAAAGATGACTTTGATGGCGTGCTTTCCACTCGAAAATAATCTCTAAACTACCGATTAATAGCATAAACCCAAGCAAGGCTAATCCGAATTGATAACTTAAATAAACGCCAATAGCGGCTCCTGCAATACAAGCAACAAGGCCCATAGTTGTGTTCATTGAAAAGCTAATGCTTTTTAGAATATGGCCTCCATCAAGGGGTAATATCGGCAAGAGATTAAAGAGGTTAAGCAGAGCATTAAAAGCCGCGAGACCGGCAAAAAAGCTTTCGCCGGTTAACCAATATGCAATTAATGAGACGATCGACATTAATAGACCAAAAGTAGGGCCCATGATAGAGATCACCACATCTTGCCAACGTGTATTAATTTTTTCATCACTCATGGCAAGTCCGCCCATGAATGGAATAAGATAGATGCCTTTGGTTTTCATTTTGAAATATTGCATTGCTTTAATGTGACCATATTCATGAAAAACTAAACAGGCGATTAACGCGAGTGCAAATTGTAATGAGAATAGCCACGAGTAGGCCGCGATACTTGCGCCTGCTAAAATAACCTTGATCATTTTGGCGCTTTTAAGCAGTTTGAATCCCAGCGAGGCAAGACCAATGACACTCAGTTTTTTTTGTACTAACGGTGCTTCTACAGGAATCTGTTGTTCAATATCTTTACTATTCCGGCTACCTTCAGTGAGTAATTGTTGCTCTTTAAATAGTTGGTAAGTCAATTGGAAGGGTTGCCAATTAAGCTCTATTTCAAGGCTGATGTTAAGGGTGGTTGTTTCTCCCTGCTGATTTTTTGCGGCCAGTTCAAATTTATGGACATAGGGACCTTGATTATCTGCCGAGGCTTTTTTAGTTGCAACCACCGTTCCTCCCCAAAAAAGTTGTTGCCAACCTGCCATTGAAGCTTCAAGCCTTAACTCTTTCCCTAAACAATCAATTCTTAATAGTTCCACAAATCTTCTCTTTCTTTAATAGGAGGCTTTAGACCTCAGATTATGCCTCTAAAAGCCCTTTGAAGCGATAGTGTTTAAGGGGATAAAGAGAAGTTTTTCTTTAATTTTACGCGACGCGACTAAACTTTATTTTATTCATGTACAATACACTTGCATCTTTTCTGAGACAACTGATAAACATAAGGTAGATTAAATTGAATACTACAGATTGCGTGGTGATTGCCATTGCTGGTGCGTCGGCTTCAGGTAAAAGTTTAATTGCTAGCACTATTTTCAATGAATTATGTGCTGAGCTTGGGACTGACCAGATAGGCATTATTTCTGAAGATGCTTACTATCGAAATCAATCACAGCTATCAATGGATCAACGAGTGCTGACAAATTATGATCATCCACAAGCGTTTGATCATGATCTGCTTTGTGATCACCTTAAAATATTAAAGAATATGCAAGCCGTCGATATTCCTGTGTACAGTTATACCGAACATACTCGTTTAACTGAAACGATAAAGCTCTCTGCTAAGAAGATCATTATATTAGAGGGCATTTTGTTGTTAACAGATGCTAATGTGCGTGCCCAACTAGACTTGAGTGTGTTTATTGATACGCCTTTAGATATTTGTTTAATTCGCCGTTTAAAGCGTGATATTAAGGAGCGAGGGCGGAGCATGGAATCTGTATTTGAACAATATACTACCACCGTTCGTCCGATGTTTTTGCAGTTCATCGAGCCGTCAAAGCAATACGCTGATATTATTGTGCCACGTGGTGGTAAAAATCGTATTGCGGTTGAGCTGTTGAAATCACGCATTCGTTGCTTGCTAAAGCCTTCAAATAAAAATAATTAACAGATTGTGCTGGTCTACTCTCTTTTTTATACCGTCATGATCATTTAAGAGGTAAGGTCTTTATTTTAATTCTATCGATAGAGAATTTGTCTCGTGATCGCTTGAAAGGTTGGGTGTTATCCTTGTCTTTGTAGTTAGCACGCGAGTAACCAAATAAGTAGATTCGCTATTATTTGTAAGCCCTCCTAAAAAAAGACTTATACTTTTTAACTTACTAGTTAGGTATGCATCAATGTTACAAAACAATATTAAATTCATCGCAGCCGATATGGATGGCACTTTATTAGATACTGAAGGGTGTTTATCGCCTGATTTTTTTGATGTCTTTCAACAATTGGAGCAAAGAGGCATTATGTTTGCAGCCGCTTCTGGACGTCAATACTATAGTTTGCTACAAACTTTTTATCCCGTTAAAGATCGCATGCTGTTTATTGCTGAAAACGGTACGCTAGTTATGCATCAAGGCAAAGAGCTGTACAGTTGTACAATCCATATTGATGCCATTCATCGCATTATCAAAGAAGCCCGATTGATCACAGGCGCACATATTGTTTTATGTGGTAAAAAATCTGCTTATGTTGAGACACAAGTACCCAAAGCCTTAAATGAAATAAAAAAATACTATCATCGTTGTGAATCTGTAAAAGATCTTCTTGCGGTGAAAGATGACTTTATCAAAATTGCCATCTGTCATTTTGAAGGGTCACAGAAACATGTCTATCCATCGATTAATGATAAATTTAATGTGGATCATAAAGTCGTCGTCAGTGCCAAAATCTGGCTTGATGTGATGAATATCAATGCCTCAAAAGGTGATGCAATCAAGTACTTGCAAGAAACGTTAGCGTTTAGCTTCGAGCAAACCATGAGTTTTGGTGACTACTTTAATGATATTGAAATGTTACAAGCAAGTTTTCATTCTTATGCGGTAGAAAATGCACATGAAAAAGTAAAAACGTTTGCGCGTTTTAGTGCGCCGAGTAATGCGGATTCAGGTGTATTAAAAGTTATTAAAGATTATATTGGTAGTACCAGCTTATCTGATTAGATTGATTAAGGCTCTATTTTGCATCTTGAATGATAACGGGTATATACTGCGCACCTTATTACCTTCGAACGACTAAACAGAGATTTAACATGCCATTTTCTAAACTTGGATTAAGCAAGCCAATTCTACAAGCGATTAACGAGCAAGGTTATGAGCAACCTACGCCAATCCAAGTAAAAGCAATTCCTATTATTTGCCAAGGCAAAGACATTATCGCTGCCGCGCAAACAGGTACGGGTAAAACAGCGAGTTTTGTCTTACCCATTTTACAAAATATGATCGACGCTCCAGAAGTACGTGCTAAACGTATTCGCGCACTTATTTTAACCCCAACTCGTGAACTGGCGATTCAGGTTGAAATGAATGTGCAGGCCTACAGTAAATATCTTAATCTTACTTCGTTGGCCATGTATGGTGGTGTGGATGATACGCCTCAAAAAAATGCCTTAATTGCTGGGGTAGATATCCTCGTGGCAACACCGGGTCGTCTACTGGATATGTACACGCAACGTGCTATCCATTTTGATGAAGTAGACGTCTTGGTCTTAGATGAAGCCGATCGCATGTTAGACATGGGCTTTATCGCTGATATCAATAAAATTGTTGAGCGTTTACCTGAGCAACGTCAGAACTTACTGTTCTCGGCAACTATTTCAAAACAGGTGCGTTTCTTAGCAAAAACGATTCTTAATAACCCCTCTGAAATTACGCTTCAATCAAAAGTAAACAAACCTAAAATTAAGCAATGGCTAATTCCGGTTGATAAAGATAAAAAATCAGCACTGTTAAGTGAATTGATTCAAGAGTACAAATGGCCTCAAGCACTTATTTTTATTGAAACAAAACGGGGAGCAGCCAAGTTAGTTAGCCAGCTTGAAAAGCGCGCTATTAAAGCCGAAGCATTTCACAGTGGTAGAAGTCAGGCCATACGTGAACAACTATTAGCTGATTTCAAAGCCGGTAAATTACAGTACCTTATTTCAACAGGTATTGCGGCTCGTGGTATTGATATCGATAACTTAGACCTTGTGCTTAATTATGATTTACCTGATCAAGCGGATGATTATGTGCACCGTATCGGTCGTACTGGTCGTGCTGGTGCCACGGGTGAGGCGATTTCATTTATCTCTCGTGATGATTTTAGAAGTTTATGTTATATCGAGAAACGTATCGGTGAGATCATTGAGCGTAAAGAGCGAGTTGGTTTTGAACCACGTGCTGAAATTCCAAAATCTGACTTAAATTGGAAACCTAAAGGCCCGCAAAAAAGTAGTAGAAGGTAGCCTTCATCCGTCCGTCGTTATTGTCCTTTTTTATAATATTTGGCGGTCTTAATTTTCATTTGACTGGCGAATAGCCGCTTAGGAAATGTTAATGGATTTAGAGGTATATCAAGTTGATTCCTTTGTATCAGAGTCCTTTAAAGGTAATCCTGCAGGCGTTTGCATCACGCAACATGCCCTTGATGAAAGCCTTCTGTTTGCAATAGCCACTGAAATGGCTGTCTCAGAAACCGCATTCTTGTTTCTAAGAGATCTAAGGTAAGCGTCAGGGCAACCACACCTTCATCTAATTCATGATCTCAGTTATGTTATTTTCAAGTCAAATAAAAGGAAATAACAATGAAAATAACGCGCAACGAAACACAATGGCAGACCCTTGCGTATTCTCATGAGACCGATCACTCATTCTCACCGAAGCCGATCAGTCATTCTCATTCATGCCGATCACTTTTACTCGTCACTTTGCGGTGAGATTGAGTTGTAATTCTTTATTGAAGTTCCGTCAATAGTTTTGCGC
>JBAHZV010000047.1:0-5969 GCA_037132845.1 Psychromonas sp. | reverse complement strand
GTCAGTAATGAAACAGGAATTTTCTTTATGTTAAAAGCGATTGTCGTGGGAGCTAGTGGTTACACTGGTGCAGAGTTAGCTCACTTTTTAACTCGTCATCCAAATATTGAATTATCAGGGTTATTTGTCTCAGAAGGTAGCTTAGATAAAGGGAAAAAGATCTCTGAATTATACGGTCATTTACGTGGTTACGTTGATTTACCATTACAACCATTAGGGAGCAATGGAATTAAAGCGGTCTGTGAAAATATCGATATCGTCATCCTTGCGACCGCGCATGAAGTGAGCCATAATTTAGCGCCTCTTTTTTTGGCAGAGAATACCGTTGTATTTGACCTTTCAGGTGCATTCCGCGTGCAATCAGAAGGTTTCTATGAAAAATATTATGGTTTCACGCACCAATATCCTGAATTATTAGCACAAGCGGTTTATGGTTTAGCAGAGTGGAATGCAGAGCGTGTTAAAAACACTGATTTAATTGCCGTCCCTGGTTGTTATACAACCGCTTCTTTAACGGCTTTGAAACCCTTATTTGAAGCTGGTTTTATTAAAGCGGGCATTAAACCAACGATTAACGCAACCAGTGGTGTTAGTGGTGCTGGGCGTAAAGCCAATGTTGTCAGCAGTTTCTGTGAGGTAAGCTTACAACCCTATGCGGTGTTTAATCATCGTCATAAACCTGAAATAGATCAGCATCTTGGTACGGATGTGGTCTTCACTCCTCATTTGGGTAGTTTCAAACGTGGTATTTTAGCCAGTATTAATGTGGTCTTAAATGACGGAGTGACACTTGAACAAGTTAATCAAGCTTATCAAGATGCTTATGCGGATAAACCCATCGTTCGTTTAATGGAAGGGACTTTTCCGGCACTTAAAAATGTCGTTGGTACGCCTTTCTGTGATTTAGGTTGGGCGCTTGAGGGTGAAGATCTGGTGGTATTTAGTGCCATTGATAATCTTCTTAAAGGTGCTTCTTCGCAAGCAATGCAATGTATAAACTTACGTTTTGGTTTTGATATGACCACCTCACTTTTATAAAAAGAGCCATGATAATGAAACAACCTTTATTAATTAAATTAGGTGGTGCAGTGCTTGAAAATGAGCAGGCGCTGAGTAATTTATTTTCTGCATTAACCACTTATTTAGAAACACAACAACGGCCATTGTTATTAGTGCATGGTGGTGGCGTGATCGTAGAAAATGTTTTAGCTAAAATGAATATAAAAAGCACCAAAAAGAATGGCTTGCGTATAACTCCTTTTGATCAAATAGGTTATGTTGCGGGTGCATTAGCAGGTACGTCAAACAAATTATTAATGGCCAAAGCATTACAAGCAGGGCTTTCTGCGGTGGGCTTATCATTAGCCGATGGTTTCAGTTGTAAAGTGACACAAATGGATCCTGATTTAGGTGCGGTAGGCATTAGCTCAGCGAATGATCCGACACTGATTAAGCATTTATTAACGGGGGGGTTCTTACCTGTTATCTCATCGATAGCAATTGGTGAGGACGGGCGTTTGTATAATGTGAATGCCGATCAAGCCGCTATCACTATCTGTGAACTGTTAAATGCGGAGTTAGTATTTTTGTCAGATGTCGATGGCGTATGGGATGCGCAGAAAAAAGTTATTCCTGAGTTAAACACTCAATTAGCTGATACACTGATAGCACAAAATGTGATTCAAGATGGCATGATTATAAAAGTGAAAGCCGCCTTGCAAGCGGCAGAACAATTAGGCCATGTGATGTTAGCAAGTTGGAAAAACCCTGAAAATTTAGTGTCATTGCTTGCTGGGCAATCCGTGGGAACAAAAGTAATTAAATAGGTAGTAATCATGAAAGATTTATTAACTGGTTTTGAGATGACCCAACAACAAGCATTAGACTTGATTGCATTGGGCAAAGATTTAAAAGAAAATCCTGTAAAATACGCACAAGCATTAGCAGGTAAAAGTGTGGTCACGTTATTTGAAAAACAATCTTTACGTACGCGTGTCACTTTTGATATAGGTGTTAACAAATTGGGAGGTCATGCTGTTTATTTAGATCAAACAAATGGAGCGATGGGTAGTCGTGAAGATGTGAAAGATTTTGCAAGCAATATTTCACGCTGGGCAGATTGTATTGTGGCACGTGTTTACGACCATAAAACATTAGTGGAAATGCAACAGCATTCAAGTGTGCCAGTCATTAACTCCCTTTGTGATTTATACCATCCCTGTCAGGCGATGGCTGATTTCTTAACGATTTCTCAAAATTACGACGATCTCTCCAAGGTAAAACTGGCTTATGTGGGTGACGGTAATAATGTCACTCATTCTCTGTTTATTGCTGGTGCTATTTTAGGTGCAACAGTGACCGCAGTTTGTCCTATTGGTCATAGCCCTGATGCGCAAATTATTAAACAAGCACAAGATATTGCTGCAAAAACAGGTGGGAAGATTACGGTTACGAATACCGTTGATGATATCAAAGGTTATGACGTTGTTTATGGCGATACTTGGCTTTCTATGGGCGATGATACTCCTCTTGAAGAAATTAAGGCGAAGTTTATGCCTTACCAAATTAACCAACAATTGTTAGATGCAACAGGCATTAAACATGTTTTACATTGCCAACCTGCACACCGAGGATTAGATATTACTTCACAAGTAATGGATGGGCCTGCCTCATTGATTTTTGATCAAGCAGAAAATAGAATGCACATACAAAATGCAATCATGCTGACGTTAATTAACTAACTTTGATTTAAGGAAAGATTTAAATGAGTAAAGTAAAAAAAGTTGTTCTCGCGTATTCTGGCGGTTTAGATACATCGGCTATTATTCCATGGTTAAAAGAGACCTATGATGATTGTGAAATTATTGCTTTTTGTGCAGATGTTGGTCAAGGTGAAGAAGAGCTGATTGGTTTGCATGACAAAGCGATCGCATCAGGCGCTTCTGAATGTCATATTGTTGATCTTAAAGAAGAGTTTGTAAAAGATTACATCTATCCAACAATGGCTACTGGCGCTGTATACGAAGGTACGTATCTATTAGGCACCTCAATGGCACGTCCAATTATCGCCAAAGCACAGGTTGAAGTGGCACTTAAAGTGGGTGCTGATGCTGTTTGCCATGGTTGTACTGGTAAAGGTAATGATCAAATTCGTTTTGAAAGTTGTTTTGCTGCCCTTGCACCTGAGCTTCGTGTTATTGCTCCTTGGCGTGAATGGGACATGGTTTCTCGTGAAGATTTATTGGATTACCTTGCTGAGCGTAATATCGAAACGACTGCTTCTGCAACTAAAATTTACAGTCGTGATGCTAACGCATGGCATATCTCTCATGAAGGTGGTGAGTTAGAGGACCCATACAATGAACCCAGTAAAGGCGTTTGGACATTAACGGTTGATCCGTTAGATGCGCCAAATGAGCCTGAGTACGTCACGTTAAAAGTTGAGAATGCACGTGTGACAGCGGTTGATGGTGTGGAACTCTCTCCCTATGAAACATTGATGCTACTCAACAAAAAAGCGGCAATTCATGGTGTCGGGCGTATTGATATTACTGAAAACCGTACCGTTGGAATGAAATCAAGAGGTTGTTATGAAACGCCTGGTGGCACAGTGATAGTTACTGCGCTACGCGGTATTGATGAACTCGTACATGACAAACCTTCTCGTCGCTGGCGCGATCAAGTGGGTCAAGAATTTGCTCACTTAGTTTATGATGGTCGTTGGTTTACACCTCTTTGTGCTTCACTGCTTGCCGCATCTGAATCGCTCGCTGCTGATGCGAATGGTGAAGTGGTTGTGCGTCTTTATAAAGGTCAAGCCGTTGCCGTTAAAAAGAAATCGCCCAATAGCCTCTACTCTGAAGAGTTTGCAACGTTTGGTGATGATAATGTTTATGATCAAAAACATGCTGAAGGTTTTATTCGTTTATACTCACTATCGAGCCGTATTCGCACGTTAAATCGTAATAAGTCATAGTCAAAATTAATTAAATAAATAATTCCTGCAACGTTTAGTGCGTCGCAGGAATTTCTATTTTTATTGGTTCTAGGTGGTAATGAGAATCAATAAAAATAGTTTGTAAATAATAGATAGATATGGAGTGATAGATGGCATTATGGGGTGGACGTTTTAGCCAAGCGGCAGACGTAAAATTTAAATTATTTAATGACTCATTACGATTTGATTATCGTCTTGCTGAGCAAGATATTGTTGGCTCTATTGCATGGTCAAAAGCGCTTGTCACGGTGAACATTCTCAGCAGCAATGAACAAGTGCGTATAGAAGTAGCGCTGAATGAGTTACTCATCTCTGTACAAGCAAATCCGACACAAATTTTACAGTCGGATGCGGAAGATATTCACTCTTGGGTTGAAACCCAACTTATTCAACGTGTCGGTGATTTAGGTAAAAAATTACATACTGGGCGTAGTCGTAATGATCAAGTGGCGACCGATCTCAAATTATGGTGTAAAAAAACGGCACAGGATTTAGTGGTTCACCTTGATGTTTTAGAAGCAAAATTGATTGAGCTTGCGCGCATTCATCAATCGGTGGTTTTACCGGGTTACACCCATTTACAACGTGCACAGCCGGTCACTTTTTCACATTGGTGTTTAGCTTATTTGGAAATGCTGGAGCGTGATCATAGTCGTCTAGAAGGTTGTTTAGAGCGCATGGATACTTGTCCTTTAGGCAGTGGCGCGCTGGCAGGCACTGGCTATGCGATGGACCGAACTGCACTGGCACACTCTTTAGGTTTTAAACGTGCAACACGTAACAGTTTAGATTCTGTTTCCGACCGAGATCATGTTGTCGAGCTGATGAGTTGCGCAACACTTTCGATGGTGCATTTATCACGTATGGCAGAAGATCTTATCTTCTATAATAGTGGTGAAGCAGGTTTTATAGAGATGTCAGATCAAGTCACCTCGGGTTCATCGTTGATGCCCCAAAAGAAAAATCCTGATGCGATGGAGCTTATTAGAGGTAAATCGGGGCGTGTATTTGGCTCACTTGCGGGTATGTTAATGACACTTAAAGCACTTCCTCTTGCGTATAATAAAGATATGCAAGAAGACAAAGAAGGTCTTTTTGATGCATTAGATACTTGGGGGGATTGTCTTGAGATGGCATCGATGGCATTAACAAATCTTAAAGTGAATGAAGATCGTACCAAAGAAGCTGCCCAAGGTGGTTATTCAAATGCAACTGAACTCGCCGACTACCTCGTCGCAAAAGGGATCCCATTTCGAGAAGCGCATCATATTGTTGGTGTTGCTGTGGTGGCTGCTATTGAAAAAGGCGTGCCACTAGAAAATTTAAGCGTGGCTGAATTTAAAGAGTTCTCTGACGTTATTGAAGAAGATGTTTACCCAACACTCACATTGCAAGCTACTTTAGGCGCACGTAAGGCACAAGGTGGCGTATCACCAGAGCAAGTTGAATATGCATTAACAGAAGCAGAACAGCGTCTTGCTGACCGTGATACGTCAGGTTTAATTATCCGTACAGCACGCCTTACGGATCTAGATCGGATTGAATCAATGGTTAATCACTGGGCTGAAAAAGGTGAAAACCTAGCGCGTGATAAATCTGATTTAGCACAATCTGTTGGTGAGTTTGCAGTGACAGAATGTGAAGGACAGGTAACCGCTTGTGGCTCATTGTATATTTACGATACTGGGCTTGCAGAAATTCGTTCATTAGGTGTTGAGCCTGGTTTTGAGCGCCGTGGTCAAGGCAGTGCACTCGTTGAGCTCTTAGTGAAACGTGCAGAAAAGCTGGCAATTAAACGTGTATTTGTATTAACACGTATGCCAGAGTTCTTTATGAAACTTGGCTTTAGCCCAACAAGTAAAAGTACCATGCCTGAAAAGGTAATGAAAGATTGCGCAGGGTGTATTCGTCAGCATGCATGTGATGAAGTTGCTTTAGAGTTCAAAATAAAAAGCAGCACATTAATTCATAA
>JBAHZV010000024.1:0-9075 GCA_037132845.1 Psychromonas sp. | reverse complement strand
CTCGTTTTACTCCGCAATACTCCGCAAGGAATCCAATGGCCAACGTGGTTTTGCTTTTATTTCTAAAGGCTCAAATTGCCCTGCTTTAAAACGTTGCATGCCCGCATAAGCTATCATCGCACCGTTATCAGTACAAAACTCATTACGCGGATAAAACGCTTCGCCACCATTATTTTTCATTAAGATGGCTAACTGTTCACGTAATGAAGTATTCGCACTCACCCCACCGGCCACAACCAGACGTTTTAGGCCCGTTTGTTTAAGTGCCCGTTTACATTTTATAGCAATGGTATCAATCACAGCATCCTGAAAGGCCAAGGCGATATCAGCCTGAGTTTGCGCATCTTTGCCCTCTTTTGCAATGGTGATTGCAGCAGCCGTTTTTAAGCCACTAAAACTAAAATCAAGACCGGGTTTATTGGTCATAGGACGAGGGAAAATAAAACGCCCTTTTACGCCTTTTTCAGCCATTTTTGCAAGACGAGGTCCACCAGGATAATCGAGCCCTAATAACTTCGCGGTTTTATCAAATGCTTCACCCGCAGCATCATCAATACTTTCACCCAATACGGTATATTCACCGATATTATCAACTTGCACCATTAAAGTATGACCACCCGAAACAAGCAATGCTAGAAACGGAAAATCAGGTTTATTATCTTCGAGCATTGGCGCCAGCAAATGCCCTTCCATATGATGCACTGCAATCGCAGGCTTACCCCATGCAAACGCTATACTACGGCCAATACAGGCCCCTACAAGCAACGCACCAACCAGTCCAGGCCCTGCGGTAAAAGCGATGGCGTCGATATCATCCGCGCTGCAATTTGCTTCAGCTAATGCGGCTTTAATTAACGGGATCGTTTTACGTACATGGTCTCGAGAAGCGAGCTCTGGCACCACACCACCATAATCCGCGTGCACTGCCACTTGGCTATAAAGCTGATGTGAAAGCAAGCCTAATTGTTCATCATAAATCGCAATACCTGTTTCATCACAAGATGTTTCAATGCCCAAAATTCGCATAGCCTGCGGATCCTCTGTAATATGAATAAAGAGTCACAGTTTACCTGTTTTTTGGGAGCAATTAAGGGTTTACAAAAACTTTTATTTTATTTATATAAATTAAAGACGGTAATCCTTTACTTTTCACCCTAAATAGGATTAAAATCTCGCACCATTTTAAATGCATTGGTCGCTTTACGACCGTAACTATAAAGGTAATAGGCACATGCCAGTAATTAAACTTCGTGAAAACGAACCATTTGACGTAGCACTTCGTCGTTTTAAACGTTCTTGTGAGAAAGCAGGTATCTTAGCTGAAACTCGCAAACGTGAGTACTTTGAGAAACCAACTACAGTACGTAAACGCGCTAAAGCAGCAGCAGTTAAACGTCACTTGAAAAAACTTTCTCGTGAAAACGCACGTCGCGTTCGCCTTTACTAATCAACTGATTTAGAAAAGGTTAATATATGTCTTTGAAAGTAAGATTAAAAGAGCAACAAATACTCGCAATGCGAGCGAAGGATAAAATCCGTTTGGGTACTATCCGTATGTTGCTTGCAGCGATCAAACAAATTGAAATTGATGAACGCATTGAACTAGATAACGACGCAGTGACGGCTGTTGTGGTTAAATCGGTGAAGCAGCGTAAAGATTCAATTACTCAATTTGAAAAAGCAGATCGAACTGATCTTGTTGATATTGAAAAGGCAGAGCTTGCTATATTACAAGAATTTCTACCCCAACCACTGACCTCTGAAGAAGTGAAAGCTTTAATCGAGCAAGCTATCGCGTCGACAGGAGCAAGTGGAATGCAAGACATGGGAAAAGTAATGGGCATGCTCAAAAAAGATATTTCAGGACGAGCGGATATGGGCGAAGTAAGTACACTCGTAAGAGCGGGCTTAGTTTAGACCAGCGTTTTTTGAATTAAAAAAGCCTCATTCTTAGCAATAAGTTTGAGGCTTTTTTGTTGCTGATAATTAGCGACCCGTTATCATTCAAGATCAAAAATTCAACAACTCGTGAGGTGAATCACTGCTAAGCAGAAAATGGAAGATCTAACGGGTATAGTAGATAAAATGAAAGCACATCCATGTTACATGCTTCACAACTATAAAAAGTATGACCTGCCACGACTTCATTTAACAACTAAAGAGACATTGACACTTTATTTTTATAAAACACCTCAAATTTCCCTATATACTAAGCATTACTTTTCTTGTTAAGGTTTTTTAATGGCTGGACGTATTCCAAGACACTTTATTGATGATTTAATTGCACGCACCGATATCGTGGATTTTATTGATGCGCGTGTCAAATTAAGAAAAAAAGGTAAAGACTACCGCGCTTGTTGCCCTTTTCATAATGGTAATAATAACTCCTCATTTTCAGTGAGTAGCGATAAACAGTTCTATCACTGCTTTAACTGTGGCGCGAGTGGTAATGTACTCACCTTTGTCATGGAATACGATGGTATTGAATTTGTAGATGCAATTGAAACCCTCGCAGAACAACTCTCTATTGAAGTCCCTCGTGAAGAGGCTGGCTCTGGGCATTCTCAACCTATCGCTTATGTCGATAGAAAAGATCTCTACCAATTAATGGCTGACATCACGATCTTTTATCAACAACAATTACGCACCCATAAAAACAGCAAAAAAGTAATCGAATATCTTAAAGGTCGAGGATTATCAGGCGAGACGGTGAAACACTTCAAAATAGGTTATGCCCCCGAAGGTTGGGATGAAGTTCGTAAACATTTTGCCATTTCAACAGAATTAGAAAAACAACTTATCGAAATAGGCATGCTCATTAAGAAAGAGACGTCGGGAAGTTATGATCGTTTTCGTGATCGCCTGATGTTTCCAATACACGATAAGCGTGGCCGAGTGATAGGGTTTGGAGGACGTGTATTAGGTAATGAAGAGCCTAAATACCTGAACTCACCAGAAACACCTATTTTCCATAAAGGTAAAGAGCTTTACGGTTTATACCAAGTTAAACAAGCCCATAAAAAAATTGAGCGCATTTTGGTGGTTGAGGGCTACATGGACGTAGTCGCATTAGGCCAATATGGCATTGATTACGCAGTTGCATCACTGGGCACCGCAACCACACCAGATCATATCCATACTCTATTCCGACATAGCAGTGAAATAGTCTGTTGTTTTGATGGTGATAAAGCAGGACGCGCAGCCGCATGGCGTGCGTTAGAAAATGCCCTGCCTTACATTCAAGATGGTCGGACATTACGTTTTATGTTTTTAGCCGATGGTGAAGATCCCGATAGTTTTGTACAAAAAGAGGGCAAAGAAAATTTTGAACACTTAATCAGCCAATCATTACCACTGTCTGATTTTCTTTTTCAGCAACTCCTCGTACAAGTTGACATGAGCAGTAGCGATAGCAAATCAAAACTGGCCCAGCTCGCCATTCCACTGATTGGCCAACTTAACACGTCAATTTTTAGACAAATGATGGAAGAGCGTTTAACTAAATTACTCGGAATAGAACAAGAAGGGTTACAAAAATTACTGCCTAAAAACGAAACTGCGAATAAAAAAGCAATAAAAAACAAAACTACCCCAATGCGTTTAGCTATCTCTATTCTATTACAGCACCCCAATATCGCTTGTGGACTGCCTGACTTCCCAGAATTTAAAGAAATTCAACTACCGGGGTTAACTTTATTAAACTCATTACTTGAAATTTGCAGAAAAAGTCCCAATATAAGTACAGGTCAATTACTTGAATATTGGCGTGAAACACCACAAAGCAAGCAATTAAGTCAATTAGCCGTATGGCAGAATGATTTAAAGGAAGATAAATATGAGGATACGTTCCTAGATATACTAGAAAATTTTCTCAATTTAGATCTCAATAATAAAATTGAACATTTAAAACAAAAAGCACGCTCAAGTAATGCGTTAAGCATTGAAGAAACACAACAGCTTGCAATACTATTGAACGAACAAAAACAAAATTAATCATACTGGAAAAAAATACTTTTACAGCGTATAATCTGGCGCTTGGATTTTTTCTATAACATCTTTCTATTTTGGACGGTATCTCTATGGCTCAAACACCTCAGTCACAGCTCAAAGAGCTCATTATAAAGGGTAAAGAAAAAGGTTTTTTAACCTACGCCGAAGTTAACGATCATTTACCACAAGATATCTTTGAGCCGGAACAAATTGAAGATATCATCCAAATGATTGGTGATATGGGTATTAAAGTTTATGAAACAGCACCCGATGCTGATGAAATAAGCCTTGGCGAAGAAAGCAATGATACTGCAGATGAAGATGCTGTAGAAGCAGCTGCTCAAGTACTTGCAACAGTCGAATCTGAAATTGGCCGTACAACGGATCCCGTTCGTATGTATATGCGTGAAATGGGGACGGTTGAGCTTCTGACCCGTGAAGGCGAAATTGTTATCGCCAAACGTATCGAAGAAGGCATCAAAGAAGTACAAACCTCTGTATCAGAATATCCTGCCACTATTACGGGTCTATTAGACAACTGGGATAGCTACGAAGCAGAAGAGATGAAACTAACTGATATGATCAGTGGTTTTATTGATCCTAATGATGATATGACACAAGCGGTCAGTGCAACCAATGTGGGCTCAGAGCTCACCGACAGCCAGCGTAAAGACGATAAAAGTGATGATGAAGAGGAAGAAGAAGGTCCAAAAGGTCCTTGTCCTGAAGAATCAGCTGAAAAGTTTGCAGAATTACGAAAATTAAATAAAGTGGTTGAAGACTCGATTGCTAAAAATGGCCGAGAGCATGCCGATACACGTACTGCAATTAATGCACAAGCAGAATTCTTCCAACAATTTAAACTGATTCCTAAACAGTTTGATCGTATGGTTAAAGCAATTCGAGCGTCAATGACGACCGTGCGTACACAGGAACGTTTAGTATTAAAAATCTGTGTTGAACAAAATAAAATGCCTAAGAAAGCATTTATTTCATTGTTTAAAGGCAATGAAACGACTGATGCATGGTTAAGCGCTATTTATGCAACAGACTCTGATTATGCAGTACGTATTAAAGAGTTTGATGAAGATCTACGCCGTTGTGTTCGTAAGATGCTTAAAGTTGAAAAAGACACGGCATTAACTATTGCGAATCTAAAAGAGATCTCTCGCAACATGAGCATCGGTGAAGCAAAAGCGCGTCGTGCTAAAAAAGAGATGGTAGAAGCTAACTTGCGTCTTGTTATCTCTATTGCTAAAAAATACACTAACCGTGGTTTACAATTCTTAGATCTTATCCAAGAGGGTAATATTGGTCTGATGAAAGCAGTAGATAAATTTGAGTACCGTCGTGGTTATAAATTCTCTACTTATGCAACATGGTGGATCCGTCAAGCAATTACACGCTCAATCGCTGACCAAGCACGTACCATCCGTATTCCTGTACACATGATTGAGACGATTAATAAACTTAACCGTATCTCACGTCAAATGTTACAAGAAATGGGCCGTGAGCCACAACCTGACGAGCTTGCTGAACGCATGATGATGCCTGAGGATAAAATTCGCAAGGTATTAAAAATTGCTAAAGAGCCAATCTCAATGGAAACCCCCATTGGTGATGATGAAGATTCTCACTTAGGTGATTTCATCGAAGATACAACGATTGCATTGCCGGTAGATTGTGCAACAAGTGAAAGCCTTAAGAATGCAACCAATGATGTATTAGAAGGGTTAACGGCACGTGAGGCGAAAGTATTACGCATGCGTTTTGGTATCGATATGAATACCGACCACACTCTTGAAGAGGTTGGTAAGCAGTTTGATGTAACACGTGAGCGTATTCGTCAAATTGAAGCAAAAGCATTACGTAAATTACGTCATCCAAGCCGTAGTGAACAACTGCGCAGTTTCCTAGATGAATAATCTCTATCGCTAGGTTAACGTCATAAAAATCCTGCTACGGCAGGATTTTTTAGTTTCAGCACATTATTCTTTAACAACAAGTTGAATCTTAACCACAACAGCGTTGTGGTCCCGCAATGATAATAAATAGCGGTTCAATCTTACTGCTTGAAATAATGCTCAGAAAGTTAACCAAATTGGAATTGTTATAGCAAAGGAATTAGCATGAATGCCTCACCATGTTGGCGCAGGTATGCACCTAATAAAGCAAGGCAATGAAGATGATGCTTAAATAAAAACGACTAATTTACCGTAAGCCCCCCCTGATACGGCAATTTTTATATTTTTAATGAATTATTTTGCCAACTTTGCACAATAAACAAGCAAACGGTGAAACAGGGACTAGACAGAAAAATAGACTCCTTATATAATCACGTCTCTTATTTGGCCCCTTAGCTCAGTTGGTTAGAGCATACGACTCATAATCGTCAGGTCCCCCGTTCAAGTCGGGGAGGGGCCACCACATTTTTATATTTAAAAAGAATCGCTTACCACAAAAATTATAGCTGAAATAATAAACCAATGTTTTCATGGGACGCTCATGGGACGCCACAATAAAAATCGAGCCTATTATTTCAGCAATTATAAGTTTCTTATTTCTCTCTCATTTCGCCTCCAGCATAAAACCAAAAATATTATTTTCTGAGGGTAATGCTAATGCAGTTTAGATTATTACTTAACTGGTTAGGTTTAGGCTAGGTATAGGGTAGCTTTGGTAGGTTTTGCACATTTAATTATTAATTAATGTATCTGATGATTAACGAACCACCTCATTAAATAATATAAGGATAAGTTAGGAACTTTAATATTTAAATATCAGTTTTAATTGAGATAGACAGCTTTACAATCGAACTTGAAGAATGATTAGATCCAGACAAGGATCTGCACATTCCCCTCCTATGAGGTGCTTTTATTTTAGCTTCTGAAATACACAACATAGTTATCCATTCGAAGATAAAACTTTAAACATGATATTAGTATTTGTTGCTTTTAAAACTTGAATTTTAATATTCTTAAACTGAATTATATTAGATTCGCTTAAATCGTAAGATAAAGTTTGTATAAAACCATTTTTTATTGATTTTCCAATATACTCTCTATAGGCTATGTTGATAGTTGATTGACTCTTACCAGAATAGATTAGCTCATAGTTTTTCTGGCTATTCATTTTTTCGGGCATAAAGCTCACCTCAAACAAATCTTTTTTATACGGTATTATAGGGTACCTTTTTTGACTCCCTTTTTTATCAATGCGCATAACTGGATTTTGGGGAATAGTACCGTCCTTATTAACGATAATGCCAATAGCTTCGCTGTAGTACGACTCAGATGTCAGAACATAGTCACCATCGTTACCGGGATAAATATATTTAGGCTGCCATTTAACCTGTACACCTGTACGGTTAGACGTCCCAATATCCATATCCCTCCAAGCCACAACATTTGGAATTGAAATTTTATAATAGTCTTGCCCACTCGTATACTGACTGTAAATCATAGGATTGCCTACAACAGCAGTCATTGCATGACCGAGTTCATAGTTTTTAAATATATTAATCCTATTATCCACTACAGCCTTTTCCCAATGTTTTGCAGGACTAGAGCAACCAATAAGAAAGACTGATACTAATAAAACTGCACTAATTTTTTTCATCATAGACCGCCAGCTATTTCTGTATTGTCTTGAGTAGAATTTAGTGAACTTGAGCAATTTACACCAGTAGTTTCTTGATATGAACAAATATGGGATTTACCGTTACAAATAGCGGTCCAATTGTGCATGCCACCAATAAATGATGCCGTTTCATTTTGTATAGTTATTTCATTAGCAGGGCAACCAATGGCACCAGATGAAAGATTGCGTGAAATACGCGAGCTAGTACACCCCGTTATTAAAGCCACCAGCATTGTAGTTATGAGTATTATTTTCATTCTTCTATAATCCTTTGATTTATGTGAAAGGTTTTTATAACAAAGTAATCCCTTTAAAGGACTCGAATAGATCATGCTTATGATGTTTATTGATTTAATTATAGATAATGTAACATGCTTATGTACTTGACTCAGGCAGTGCCGTTTCGTCACCTTTTGAGGGTTAAAAGAGACGGCTTATTTCCCAATTAGTAGCGTAAAATAGCTAACAAACGATTCTGCGCCCATTTTAAATACTCAACCTGAGTAAGATGCACAGGCAAAGTATCAAGCTACCCTACCCCACACACAAGCCGTTTTTATACTCGGTTATCACTTGCCCCTCATCTGTTACACCAACCTTTTGAGAGGCGAACTGTAAACGGCTGATCATAAACCCTTGCACATTAGGCGCAGTGTAGTCCTTTCCTCTTACTTTGGTTAAATAACTAAGCGCATATATTAAACCTTGCTGACTTGCCTTGTCGTTACGCTTAACAGGTAATAGCTCTTTGTATTTCGTATAAGATATTTTCCCCTCGTGCCAATACTCTTTCACCGCCTGATAAACGTTATATTCACTCATTACCTTTTTAGCATCAAATAGCAGAGCTACATGATAATGAGGCCCCTTTGCAGTTTCTAGCTCCCTGCAAGCTATTGAACCAATTTTATTAACCTTGTATTTTATTACTAACACTCGTTTGGTTTGCTTTATAAACTTAGTGAATTTTTTATTATCTGTTTGTTCGCCAATACAATGCAGTTCTAAGCGCACAACAAAAATCCTCGCATAATGACTGAGCATAATATCGACTTGTCTCAACATGCTTTGTAAGTGCCGCCTATTAAGATAGTGATCTTTACGCCCAGAGTTTATATTCCATTCAATGCCATTATAGGTAAATGTTTTGTTGTTGAGTCGATGCTGTTTAGCCCAGTTTTTTTGTTTAGTAGTCATGATAAGTTCTTATAATCGGGGGAGGATAGTATATAGATCCCCCATATCAAGTGATTTTACGAGAGCATAGCTTGACCTAGACAGTTTGCTCAAGTCAGCTTGTTTTTTGGTGAGGTTTCAGGGGTTATCCGATATTTTCCAAGTAATTCCACGGCAGAAACTTCTCTGGCGTGCGTTTTACTTCCTCTTCATGTTGTTGCAAGTGCGTGAAGTATTCAAATGCATTGATACCTGCTTCGGATGTCGTGG
>JBAHZV010000080.1:0-16669 GCA_037132845.1 Psychromonas sp. | reverse complement strand
CAACGGTGTCGCCACGAAATATTTAGACAATTATTTAAGTTGGTTTAGATTCTTTGAGGCAACTAATAATCCCAATGAAAATAGTCTGTTATTGTCACAGACACAGTTAATTGGGACATAGCCAATTCCTTTGGTATAAGCCCATCATAAAGAATACTCTAATCTTTAAATGATCATGAGTATAAAGATTAGAAAAAGGATTTAAGCACATCTTTAAGAGGACCTTCGGCTAATTTTTCGGTGATGGCTTTTTCTACTTTTTCCTGTAATTTTTCCTTTTGCTCGGCCAGTTGTGCTTTAAGTACGCTGTTGATATCAATTGAAAAACGAGGGTTTGTTAATGTACCTGTAATTAATAGCGGGATTGTTAATCCCTGCAGATCTGAATAATTGCTTTGTTTGGTTGTTTTAGAAAGTGGGCTGATGCTCAGCTTATAATCTAAGGATTGTTTTATAATATTCACCAGTCCAGAGCCATCAAGGCGCATTATGGGTGAGAGCATTAATAGTTTTTGATTGTTAACTTGTCCTTTTTGAATACTAAAGGTACCCGTTAAGGAGGCAAAGTCAGTTTTTTTAATGCTATCGTTGCTGGGTATCTCGTCACCTTTTATTTTTGCTTTTATAATGCGCAACTCTTGAGATAAATTAACGCCGTATAATTCGCCATCAAACAGTGCAAAATCCCCCTGACCTATGATGCCTTGTGGGATTTTTGTTGCGCTGAGACCCTGTCCATGAGCACTGAAATTAAAATGGGTGGTACCACTGAGTATTTCTAACTCGGCCATATCGGTTAACAATGGATAAAGTTGCATGTCTTTAAGTTTGCTAACAATCTGGTATTTATTAAGGCCATTGCTTTCATCAATTTCTGCATTGACGGTTAACAAACCTTGGTATAATTCAACGGTTAACGGTTTTAACTGTGCTTTACCTTGTTTGATAATAAGGTGTTTATTTATTTCGCCAAGGGTTAGGTTATCTATTTTTACAGCCGCGATTTTTAAATCGCCTATAATGTCTAAACGTTTTAAAAAACTAAGATCAGGTTCAATTTCTTGCGCTGTTTTAGTTTGAGTGACAGACTGTGCGGTGCTGTTTTTTGGATCGCTTTTATTTAGATAAGGGGTTAGATCTAACTGATTTGTGACAAAGTTATAACGAACCTTAGTGATTGCACCTATTTGCACGCTCATTTCACCATCAAGCCGAAGCGTATCAACGGCTACTTTTAAATGAGTGATAGATGCTTTCTGGTTATCTAATTGATAAGTGATATCAGCATTGATTTGCGTGATCAGTTGTTTATTCGGCAGATTGTCGCCAGTGATAATGGTATGGATATCAAGTCCATTAAGGGTTACTTTTTTATCCTTTAGGGCGTAGTTGATATTCGTTTTTAAGGTGCTGGTTAACTGCCCATTCGGTAAGGCATCGGTACTGAGATTGGTCTGCAGTCGCAGTTTATTGAGTGTGATGTTGTGCCGTTCATTATCGACCAATAGCTGAGTCGTGAGTTTTATCTCTGCGTGCAGATCGTCAATCATTACTTGGCTATTAATGGTCAGCAAGGTTTCTTTGTTAAATGCAAATTGACCGAGTTTAATTTCGTTGAGGGTGATTTTTTGATAGCTATCAGTTTGTAGGTTTTGCACTTCAATCACTGCATTTTTGATATCAATACCGTCTAACTGGGTTTGGCTGAGATCTAAGTACGCAGTGCTTTCTGATGAGGTTTTTTTGCTGGTTTCTGTTGCCACTACCTCAGTTGAATCTGTTTTAGTGCTCATGTTATCTAAGTTTGATAGACCATTTTTATCCGTTAGTAAGGTTAACTCAAAACCATCAAGGGTTAACTTAGAAAGTGATATTTCACCGCTTAATAAAGGTAATATATTGATACCAATAGATGCTTGCTTAATTTTAAGAAGATGAGGTTGATTGAAACCCGGTAAATTATCTAATGCAATTTCACCACTACTAAAACCAAACTGCGGGTAAAATTCCCAACTAATCTCTCCTTTAATATGTAAGTCACGATTGATGCTCTTTTTAACTTGTGCTTCTATCTGTGGTTTATAATCGTTGGGATTAATCAGGGTTGATAGCAATAGGAGAGCGACAAAGAGCAAAGCAACGATTGATATAGATAATTTAATTAAGCGTTTCATTTATTTATTCCTTTAACTGCCAGCGAGTTTTACGCTGTAACCTTTTTTTTCTAATAATGTTTTGATTAATTCACGCTGTTCACCTTGAATTTCAATCACAAAATTTTTAACTGCACCCCCTGTTCCAGTACGTTTTTTTAACTCTTTAGCAAGCATTTTAAGTGCTTGTTGATCGAGTTGTAAGCCTTTAATCAGCGTGACGCCTTTGCCTTTGCGCCCCTTTGTTTCTCGATGTAAACGAACAATGCCATCTCCTTCAGGGGCGACTTTTTTTACTTGGGGTTTCTCTACTTTCCCCCCATCCGTTGAATAAACTAAATTAAGATCACTTAAATCCATACTTTTCCCTTATTGTTAGAAAATGAAGTTCCTGTATTGTCATCCAAAGTGACAAGTTCAGCAAGTAATGGATGTTATCTTAGCGCTAGAAAATGAAGTGTTGGCGAGCATTAGGGCGGTATGTTGATGAGTGAGTCAATCACTCAAAAGTATAAACTGTCTCTTTTCTTATTCTATATAGGCATAAATTCCATCGTTAACAATTGTTTAAATAAAAAAAACGGACTCTTCATAAAAGAATGCTGTTTTTTATGAGTAGCTATCTTCATTGAATCTTGTAAAATCTCCATTTTTAGCATTTTGTATTATCGAGGCTCCTTCAATGAGTATTAAAAAAGTAAACCTATTAGATCTTAACCGTGAATCGTTACGAGCGTTTTTTGTCGAGCTAGGCGAAAAACCATTCCGTGCGGAACAGGTGATGAAATGGGTTTATCATTTTGGTTGTGATGACTTTGATAAAATGGATAACATTAACAAAAAACTGCGTGAAAAATTAAAACAGCGTGCTCAAATAACGGCCCCGGAAGTGACCGTAGAGCAACGTAGCAGTGATGGTACGATTAAATGGGTGATGAGAGTTGGTGATCAAGATATCGAAACGGTTTATATTCCAGAAAAAGATCGGGCAACGCTGTGTGTTTCATCGCAAGTAGGGTGTGTATTGGCTTGTAACTTCTGTTCAACAGCGCAACAAGGCTTTAATCGTAACTTAACGGTATCTGAAATTATTGGCCAAGTATGGCGCGCCGCTAAAATTGTTGGCGTGATGGGGGATACGGGTAAACGTCCAATCACTAATGTTGTGATGATGGGCATGGGCGAACCGTTGCTTAATCTTAATAATGTTATTCCGGCAATGGAATTGATGTTAGATGATTTTGGTTATGCGCTGTCAAAACGACGAGTAACAGTTTCTACGTCGGGTGTTGTGCCGGCATTAGATATATTAGGTGATCGCATTGATGTCGCATTAGCTATTTCTCTGCATGCCTCAAATGATGAATTGCGTTCACAAATGATGCCAATCAATGATAAATATAACATTGCAGACTTTCTTGCCGCTGTGAAACGTTATATTGGAAAATCCAAAGCTAATCGTGGCAAAGTAACCATTGAATATTTATTATTAGATCACTTTAATGATTCAACGGATCAAGCACACGAATTAGCGATTCTTTTAAAAGATACGCCCTGTAAAATCAATTTGATTCCATTTAACCCTTTCCCGGGTAATGATTATGAGAAACCGAGTAATAGCCGTGTAGATCGTTTTAGCAAAGTATTAATGGAATATGACTATACCGTCATTGTACGTAAAACGCGTGGAGATGATATTGATGCGGCATGTGGACAATTAGTGGGTGATGTCATTGACAGAACGAAACGTGTGATCAAAAAACGCCAACAAGGTGAGAATATTAAAATTTTAGAGGGCTAAAAGTCAGATATTTGTATGCCATGATGATCAAGGTGGAATAAGCGTATTAAATAGCATGAAAAGTGTTAAAAAGTAGTTCACAATGGTGGACTTGTGTTTTTTGAGGCTTTTTTAAAACATTATGCGTTTACTGTTTATTTTTTTTTCAGCCACCTTTTTTTTAAGTGCTTGTGTTTCCCAAGAGACCATTGTGACCACGTCCAATACAGGTGCGGGTGGTATTAATCAGTTTAATCCAGAAAAAGCCGCCAAAACAAGAGTCAAGCTGGCGGTCATCTATCTGCGTAATAATGACATGCAACAAGCCAAAGCAAATCTTGATAAAGCGATCCGTTATCAACCGAATGATGCGAATGTTCACCGTGTGTTTGCTTATTATTATCAGCGTGTCAATGAAAATGATAGCGCGGAAGAATATTATAAAAAATCACTTGAACTTGATCCGGAAAATGCAGATACTTACAATAATTACGGCACTTTTTTATGCAAATTAGCACGTTATGAAGAAGCTGAGCAATCTTTTATGCAAGCGATTGCACAATCTTATTATACCAGTGTTGCGAACACTTATGAAAATGCGGCGCTTTGTGCAGAGAAAGCATCTGTTAATCACAAAGCGATTTTTTATTATCAATACGCACTTTCGCATAACCCTAAAAAAATATATCTCTACCTTTCATTAGCGAGGCTTAATATTAATCAAAAAGGTTACGCCGAAGCGCGTTTAAACCTTTTTAATTATCAGAAACACAGCAAAGCCTCTGCTGAAAGTTTATGGCAATGGATTCGTTTAAGTTACGTGACTGAAAAAGACGCAAGTTTGAGTAAATATGCAGGACAATTATTAGAACAATTCCCTGACTCGCAACGAGCCTTAGACTATTTAAACCATGAGTATTATTAAATGAAAAAAGACAGTAACGAACCTTCTGAAATTATTGTGCCATTGGGACAAGCATTAAAAGATGCACGTATAGTCGCTGCTCTCTCCATAGAGGAGGTGGCAGAAAAATTAAATTTATCGTTTTCTATGGTGCGTGATATTGAAGATGATCTTGAAAAAATACAAGAAAACAAGAAGTACTCAACTCTTTATCTACGCGGTTATTTAGTCAATTATGCAAAGTTAGTTGGGCTCACTACCTTGGAGTTGTTTGTAGAATTTCAACAACTTAATACGGCTCAAAAAAAGAAAGAAAATATACTTATTTCATCGTTGATGATACCGCGTACTAAAAAACGTTCACATAAAACATTGTTATTCATTACATTGATGATGGTTGTTGGTGTGATTTTTTATCTATTTCAAAAGCCTCTGTCATCTACGATAAAAAAAATGATGCCACTTTCTGACGTCATTACTGAATACCGTCATTTAATTGATCTAGATGTGCAAAGCGATGTTGTTATTAACCAACAAAGCAAATAATCGGAAGCAGGAAAAATACAATAGATGCTTTTTTTACATGATTGAAGCTATCAACCAGGTTGCTGTGAAACTAACGATAAAATCGTCAATGCGACTTTTTTATTGACCCACAGGGCAAGCCGTGAGGCCAACATCTTCGTTGTTAAAAAAAGTTGATTACGCCCGTTAAACCTGCCGTTTTACACCTAAACGTTATTCACCTCACGACTTGCTGAATTTTGCATCTTGAATGATAACGGGTATATAATGTGAAAATAATGTAATCGAAGGTGAATTTACAACCTTCATTTTACGCCTATTACCGTGGCTATTTAGCATGTCACTTTCTTAATCTTTACAGCGAGTCGCTTTTTTATGAGTCATACCTCTTCAATTATTCGCCGCGTTTCTAAGCAAATCATGGTGGGTAATGTACCTATTGGTGGTGATGCACCGATTACCGTACAATCAATGACCAACACACTCACCACAGATGTTGCAGCGACGGTCGCACAAATTAAACGTTTAGAAATGGTTGGTGCTGACATGGCCCGTGTTTCGATACCCACGATGAATGCAGCGGAAGCTTTTAAAGAGATTAAAAAGCAAACTAATATCCCGTTAATTGCTGATATCCATTTTGATTATCGTATTGCTTTAAAAGTGGCGGAGTACGGTGTGGATTGTTTGCGTATTAACCCGGGTAATATTGGTAATGAGCAACGCATTCGTAGTGTTGTTGATTGCGCTCGCTATCATAATATCCCCATTAGAATTGGTGTTAATGGCGGTTCATTGGAAGCTGACATCCAAGAAAAATATGGCGAGCCAACGGCGCAAGCATTAGTTGATTCAGCGCTTCGCCACGTTGATATTCTTGATCGGCTTAACTTTGATCAGTTTAAAGTCAGTGTTAAAGCCTCGGATGCGTTACTTGCTGTTGAATCCTACCAACTGCTCGCCAAACAAATTATCCAACCGTTGCATTTGGGTATCACCGAAGCGGGCGGGTTACGCAGTGGTAGTGTTAAGTCAGCCGTAGGCATGGGCATGTTACTCTCACAAGGCATTGGTGATACGTTACGTGTTTCATTGGCAGCTGACCCTGTTGAAGAGATAAAAGTTGGGTTTGATATTTTAAAGTCGTTGCGTATTCGTAGTCGTGGTATCAACTTTATCGCTTGCCCAACCTGTTCTCGTCAAGAGTTTGATGTGATTGCAACGGTGAATGCGTTAGAAGAACGTTTGGAAGATATTATTATTCCAATCGATGTTTCTATTATTGGTTGTGTGGTTAATGGCCCGGGTGAAGCCCTTATTTCTGATATAGGTATTACTGGTGGGAAAACAAAAAGTGGCTTTTATGAAGATGGTAAACGCCAAAAAGAGCGCTTTGACAATGATAATGTTATCGACCAGTTAGAGGCCAAAATACGTGCACGCGTGAGCCGTTTTGATCCAAAGAATATTATTTTAAAAGTATAATCAGCTTGGTCATCTGGTTCTTTTTTGAAAACCCATTATGTTTAACATAGTGGGTTTTTTATGTTCTATCTTCGGTCAGCAGTTTAATTGTTTTTGGATCCTTTCATTGTTTATATTAACGCGCTTAACATATCCTCTTTTTACTTCGAATATATTCACTTAAGCGCTTTCTGACTTTTGCATCTTCAATGATAACGGGTATAATACTTTCTCTTTTTTATTAACAGCATTGAGAGTTCATCGTGGCAAAAAAGATCCAAGCTATTCGTGGTATGAACGATACCCTTCCCGAGCAAACGCCTGTTTGGCAAAAGTTAGAATCTCTTCTTCGAAACGTGGTCAGTAGTTACGGTTACTCTGAAATTCGTATGCCCATCGTTGAAAGCACCGCACTCTTTAAACGTTCTATTGGTGAAGTGACCGACATTGTTGAAAAAGAAATGTATACCTTTGATGATAACGGTGACAGCTTAACGTTACGACCAGAAGGTACTGCTTCCTGTGTACGTGCAGGTAATGAACATGGTTTACTGTATAACCAAGAGCGTCGCATGTGGTATATGGGGCCGATGTTCCGTCATGAGCGCCCACAAAAAGGTCGTTACCGTCAGTTTAACCAATTTGCCATTGAGACTTTTGGTATTGCAACACCTGATATGGACGCAGAAATTATTTTGCTGAGCGCACGTTTATGGAAAGTATTAGGCATCAACGAACATGTTGAGTTGCAATTAAATTCATTAGGCTCGAATGAAGCGCGTGCTTTATACAAACAAGCATTAGTGAGTTATTTAGAGTTGCACCAAGATAAGTTAGACGATGACAGCAAACGACGCATGAAAACAAATCCATTACGTGTATTGGATAGCAAGAATCCGGATGTGCAAGCGGTTTTAGTGAATGCCCCAAAACTTTCTGAGCATCTTGATGACGAATCTGTGAGCCATTTTGAAAAACTGCAACAATACCTTGATGCCGCGGGTATTAAATATGTTATTAATGAGCGTTTAGTGCGTGGTCTTGATTATTATAATCGCACGGTTTTTGAGTGGGTGACATCAAGCCTTGGCGCGCAAGGCACTATTTGTGCAGGGGGTCGTTATGATGGTCTGGTTGAACAGTTAGGCGGTAAGCCAACACCTGCGGTTGGGTTTGCAATGGGACTTGAACGTATTGTGTTAATGCTTAATGAACTTGAGCTTAATAATGATGTAGCGGGAGATGTTGATATCTACAGTGTATTAGTGGGTGAAGATACCGATGTTGCTGGTTTTAAAATGGCAGAGCTTATCCGCACCGAATTACCAACGCTTAAAATGATGCATCACTGTGGCGCAGGCAACTTTAAGAAACAGATGAAACGTGCAGATAAAAGTGGTGCAAGCGTGGCGTTAATTATTGCTGAAACAGAGTTACAAAATAACCGTGTCACAATAAAAGATTTACAAGGTAAAGTCGCGCAACAAACCGTTAGCATGGATAAATTGCTGACTGTACTCGCGACTTATTTTTAAGAACAAATAATTTATTAAGGAATAATTGTGGTTGATATTATTGAAGGTTACGAAACAGAAGAACAGCAAGTTGATGCAATTAAGCGGTGGTGGAAAGATAATGGTAATACATTAATTATTGGTGCTGTTGTTGGTTTAGCCGGGCTTTGGGGATGGCGTTTTTATAACGAGTCGGTGCTTGAGGGGCAAGAAAAAGCATCACAAGCTTATAATGATATGTTAGTGACATTTGAGGCGCAGGGCTCGGATGCAGATCTGGACAATATACAAGCATTTATTACGGCGAACAGTGAGAGTAATTATGCCGTGTTAGCGGCGCTTTTATTAGCCAAAGAAGCGGTTGCGAATAAAGATTTTGCCTTAGCTAAATCACAATTGATGCAATTGCAGGAGCAAAATACCTATGCACCCCTTAATCCATTAATTAACCTGCGTTTAGCACGTATTGAAGTTGAATTAGGACAATTATCGGAAGCATTATCAACCTTAATGTTGATCACTGAAGAAGGTTTTATGGCGAAAGCTGGGCAAGTAAAAGGCACTATTTATTTACTGCAAGGTGATGTTAATAATGCCCGTGTTGCCTTTCAAAGTGCAATTGATGCAAGTAAAGGTCGTATTGATCCTGTTTTGCAATTGCAGCTGGATGATATTTCGTTAGCGGTAAAAGATGAAGCAGCTGAGCCTGTGCTTAGTGTTAATGAATAGTTGAGATAAAAAATGAAAAAAAGCCTTAAACAGCTTCTTACATCTGTAACATCCGCCCTGTTATTAACTGGGTGCTCACTTTTTTCAAGTGATAAAGATGTTGTGACGATGTCAGAGTTGCCTATTTTTGAAGCCAGCTATCAGCCTCAAATCGCATGGACACACAATGTTGGAGACGGTGTTGGTAAGTATTATTCACAACTACAACCAACTGCCGACGAAGATGCCGTTTATGTTGCATCACGTCAGGGCGCTGTTGAAGCTTTTTCTGTGAAAACAGGTGAACAACTGTGGTCCAATGATTTTAGTCACCATGAAAGTAATCGTTTAAATCGTTCTGCACGTTTTTCTGGTGGCATACATTTAGGCATTGATACACTTTATATCGGTACTGAGAATGCACAGGTGCTGGCCATTGATAAAAATAATGGTGAATTACGCTGGTTAGTCCAAGTATCCGGTGAGGTGATTGCTAGCCCCGTTTATTCTTCAGGAATCGTGCTTGTCCATACTACGCGGGGCGATTTAATTGCACTTGATAGTAATACGGGTGAGCAAAAGTGGGTACTTAATAATAAACAACCTAACTTAACACTACGGGGTAGTGCCTCTCCGTCGATTTCTCAGGGAGGCATTGTTTATGCGCGCGCCGATGGTTTTGTTGCTGTTGCGCTATTAGAAACGGGTCAACCCTTGTGGCAACTCCCCGTTGCTCGCCCTTCTGGTGCAACCGAGCTCGAGCGAATTGTTGATGTAGATATGAAACCTATTATTCATAATGGGATTATTTATGTCTTAGCGTACAATGGTAATTTAGTGGCCATTGACCTGCTAAAAGGAAGACAACTTTGGCAACAAGAATATTCTGGTTACAGTGATATAGCCTTATCAGGTGGCACGCTTTATTTAGCCGATGAGCGTGGTTATCTGTTTGCAATAAACCGTGATAACGGTGATAAAATTTGGTCCAATGAACAACTTGCATACCGCAATCTAACCGGTATTTCAGTTGCTAATCAGTATATTGTTGTGGGTGATGAAGAAGGTTATTTACATTGGATTGACCGCGATAATGGTCAGTTTGTTGCGCAACAAAAACTTGATTCTGATGGTTTATATATGCAACCTTTTGAGACACAAGATTACCTCTACTTGCAAACCCGTAGTGGAAAACTCATTGCCATCGAAAAACCCTCCATCAATAAGAAATAGTAATCTAATTTTTACTACGTATAATAGCCCTTCGCCTCTTTAGACGAGGGGCTTTTTTAGTTTTATAGGATATACAATTTATGTTACCAGTGATCGCCTTAGTAGGTCGTCCAAATGTGGGTAAGTCCACATTATTTAACCGTTTAACACGCACGCGAGATGCGTTAGTAGCGGATTTTCCGGGTTTAACACGCGACCGTAAATACGGGCAAGCAAAAATCGATGAAGATGAATTTATTGTTATCGATACCGGCGGTATCACTGGTAATGAAGAGGGCTTAGATGCGTTGATGGCGGGGCAGTCTTTGCTGGCTATTGATGAAGCTGACGCGGTTTTATTTATGGTTGATGCGCGCGTTGGCATGATGGTTGCTGATCAAGCAATTGCAGAACATCTGCGTAAGCAAGAGAAAAAAGTATTTATTGTGGCCAATAAAACCGACGGTATTGACGCCGATAGTGCCTGTGCTGAGTTTTATGGTTTAGGGCTGGGTGAGGTTTATCATATTGCGGCCGCTCACGGTAAAGGTGTGCGCCAGATGATAGACACGGCGCTTGATGGTTTCTTTGATGATCCGGTGGAAAATAATGAGTTTGATAGCGAGTTTGAACTCAGCGATGAATACCTCGAAGATGATGAAGAGAAACTGCTGCAAGAGCAACAGCGCCTTGCTGCTATGCCCATTAAACTGGCCATCATCGGTAAACCCAATGTGGGTAAATCGACCCTGATTAACCGTATTTTAGGTGAAGAGCGGGTGGTTGTTTTTGATCAACCAGGCACCACGCGTGACAGTATTTATATTCCCATGACCCGTGATGATAGAGAGTATATCTTAATCGATACTGCGGGCGTGCGTAAACGCAAAAAAGTAAATGAAACCGTTGAAAAATTCTCTGTCATTAAAACATTAAAAGCAATTGAAGACAGTAATACGGTTCTTTTGGTGATTGATGCACGTGATGGTATTGCTGAGCAAGATTTGTGTTTATTAGGTTATACCCTTAATGCGGGGCGCTCATTGGTTATTGCTGTGAATAAGTGGGATGGCATGACGGATTACGATAAAGAACGTGTTAAAAGCGAACTGGATCGTCGTCTTGGTTTTATTGACTTTGCTAAAATTCACTTTATCTCAGCATTGCATGGTACCGGCGTCGGTCATTTATACGAATCGATTGAAGAAGCCTATGATTCATCAACGAAACGTATCTCAACCTCTATGCTAACGCGTATTATGGGCATGGCGGTCGATGATCATAATCCACCTATGGTACAAAGTCGTCGTGTAAAACTGCGTTATGCGCATGCCGGCGGTTACAATCCGCCATTGATCGTGATACATGGTAATCAAGTTAAAAAATTACCTGATTCATATAAGCGCTATTTAATGAATTATTTCCGCCGTTCATTAAAAATCATGGGCACGCCAATCAGAATCGAATTCCGTGAAGGCAGTAACCCATTTGAAGGACGTCGTGTTAAATTAACGCCCAATCAATTACACAAACGTAAACGCATGATGAATCGCCATAAGAAGAAATAATGTTTGAGTGTATTGCCTGTCAGGGCCATCACTAAAACCATAATAGAATGTGCCACTCGGAGCTTGATTGTTAGTATTACCCTGTCCTTGATATAAGCATCAATATTTGAGTGTTTGTTTCTAAGGGTAATCACTAAAACCATAATAGAATGTGCCACTCGGAGCTTGATTGTTAGTATTGCCCTGTCCTTGATATAAGCATCAATGTTTGAGTGTTTGTTTCTAAGGGCAATCACTAAAACCATAATAGAATGTGCCACTCGGAGCTTCAATGTTAGAATTACCTTGTCCTAAATGTAAGCACCCATTACAGCGTAGTGGCCAATTAAAGCGTCATTGTGAAAGGTGCAATAGCGACTTTACCTTACTGATAACCTGTCATCATTGTGGGGATGAAATTGAACGCCTAAAAGCATGTGGTGCGGTCGATTTTTGGTGTAATAACTGCAATGAATTGAAAAGTAAGTCAGCTGTTATTTATACGTTGAAAAAGGACTGATTATTTTAGTTTCTGTGCACTTTCACTAAGCGTAATGGGGCTACTCGTTGCGCTTTGTCGCTCTGCTTGCTAGGATCGCTTTTTTGATTCTTGTTAGGTAATTATTTTGACGCTCTCCGTACATTCCCTTAAAAAACACCTTTCTCAGGTTTTAATTAAAGATCAATTTAAGTTCTCTCGTCGCTTAGCGAATAACCGCAATATCAAAGATGCTGAAAAAGCACAGCTAAATCTGGTTACCATTGCCTGTGATATTCAATCATCAATGGATAAACGTCAATTACGCCAAGATAACCTACCTAAAATAAATTACCCTGAACTGCCTGTTAGCCAGATAAAAGATGAAATTGCACAGGCTATTTTAGCGCATCAAGTGATCATTATTGCCGGTGCAACGGGCTCGGGTAAAACCACACAAATACCTAAAATATGTCTTGAAATTGGGCGTGGTGTGAGTGGCTTAATTGGCCATACTCAGCCCCGACGAATTGCCGCCAGTACGGTGGCTAATCGTATTGCTGAAGAGCTGGATTCTGAACTTGGGCAAACCGTGGGGTACCGTGTTCGTTTTACCGATAAAGTCGGTGAAAATTCCTATATCAAATTGATGACCGACGGTATTTTATTAGCTGAAATTCAACATGATCGTTTTTTAACACAATATGACACCATTATTATCGATGAAGCGCATGAGCGTAGTCTTAATATTGATTTTTTATTGGGTTATTTAAAGCGTTTATTACCCCGTCGTCCCGATTTAAAAGTCATTATTACTTCGGCAACCATTGATCCTGAACGTTTCGCCACACATTTTGCCGATGCAAGTGGTAAAAAGGCACCCATTATTGAAGTCTCAGGGCGTACTTTTCCGGTTGAGACGTTATACCGCCCGCTTGAGGAATACTCTGGTGGGGATCAAATTGAGGGGATATTTAACGCCGTTGATGAATTACAACGTTTAGGGCGTGGGGATATTCTCATTTTCATGAATGGTGAACGTGAAATTCGCGATACTGCTGAAGCATTAAATAAACGTAATCTACGCGATACCGAAGTATTACCGCTGTTTGCACGATTAAGTGGTGCGGAGCAAAATCGTATTTTCAAATCTCATCGTGGTCAACGTATTGTGTTGGCAACCAATGTCGCAGAAACCTCATTAACTATTCCCGGCATTAAGTATGTTATTGATACAGGTACCGTGCGTATTAGTCGTTATAGCTATCGTACTAAGGTGCAGCGCTTACCGATTGAACCCATTTCACAGGCCAGTGCGAATCAGCGTTTAGGACGTTGTGGTCGTGTTAGCGCGGGTGTCTGTATTCGTTTATACGCAGAAGATGATTTTATCTCACGACCTGAGTTTACCGATCCAGAGGTTTTACGTACCAACCTTGCATCGGTTATCTTACAAATGCTCGCACTTGGTCTCGGTGAGTTAAATGAATTCCCCTTTGTACAGCCCCCTGAAGACAGAAATATTAAAGATGGGTTAAGTTTGCTTGAGGAGCTTGGCGCGGTAAATTTAGCTGCCCAAGACGTGCGTAACAGACTGACGCCATTGGGTCGTCAGCTTGCAAAATTACCCGTTGATCCACGTTTGGCGCGCATGATTTTAGCCGCTCAAGAATATGATTGTGTGCATGAGGTAATGGTGATCAGTGCTGCTTTAAGTATCCAAGATCCGCGTGAGCGGCCGATGGAAAAACAGCAAGCCAGTGATGAAAAACACCGTCGTTTTTACGATAAAGATTCCGACTATATGGCCTTTGTTAATCTTTGGGTTTACATCAAAGAACAACGTGCTGCCCTTTCCAGTAATCAGTTTAGAAAAATGTGTCAAAAAGAATTTTTGGCTTATATGCGGGTGCGTGAATGGCAAGATATCTATGCACAAATTAAACAGGTTGTGGATGAACTTAACATCAAAGTAAATCAACAAGCACCTGACTTTGATAGTATTCATCAAGCTTTATTGGCAGGTTTATTATCACATATCGGCTTTAAAGATAAAGAACAGCATTATCTTGGTGCGCGTAATAGTAAATTTTTTATGTTTCCTGGCTCGGGTTTATTTAAAAAACAACCAAAATGGGCGATGTTTGCAGAGTTAGTAGAAACCTCAAAACTGTTTGGTCGTATTAGTGCGCGTATTAAACCAGAATGGGTTGAGTTGCAGGCACAGCACCTCATTAAACGCAGTTATGCAGAGCCACATTGGCAGAAAAAAAGCGGGGTGGTTGGCGCCTTTGAAAATCAGATATTATATGGCTTGCCGATTGTGACTAAACGTAAAGTGGTTTACAGCAAAATAGATCCTGTTCTCTGCCGCGAATTGTTTATCCGTCATGCTTTGGTAGAAGGAGAGTTTAATACTCGCCATCAATTCTTCAAAGATAACCAGACATTATTGAATGATATCGAAGAGCTTGAGCATAAATCACGGCGTCGTGATATTTTAGTGGATGATGAAACCTTGTTTATTTTTTATGATGAACATATTCCACAAAATGTCTGCAGTGCTAAGCAATTTGATAGTTGGTGGAACCGCGAGAAGAAAAATCAACCGGCGTTATTAAATTATCAGCGTGACGATATAATGGCGCATAATGCCACTCATATTACCGACAATGCCTACCCAGATCATTGGCAGCAAGGGGACTTTAAACTGCAACTCAGTTACGCTTTTGAGCCGGGTACAACACAGGATGGGGTTACCGTTAATTTACCCTTAGCACTGCTTAATCAGATAAAGCCAGAGGGGTTTGAATGGCAAATTCCTGCATTACGTGAAGAATTATTAATTGCACTGATTAAAACCTTGCCTAAACCTCTGCGTCGTAATTTTGTACCTGCACCTAATTATGCGCAAGCGGCCATGGCAAATTTAGAACCGTTAAAAGGACCTCTTTTCGAGGCTTTTGAGAAACAACTTTTACGCATGACTGGGGTTCGGGTACCTGAAAATTCATGGGATATAAGCGCCTTACCGACACACTTGCGCATGAAATTTAATGTCATTGATGAAAATAAAAAAGTGCTTGCTGTTGGCGTAGATATTTTACAGTTACAACACGATTTAAAAGGCGCAGTGAAACAGACGCTGTCTAAGGTCTCTAAGCAGGGCATTGAAAAAGTAGATATTGTTGAATGGAACTTTGGAAAGTTACCTGTTTCCTTTAAAAAGGATCATGGGGGTTATGAAGTGAAAGCGTATCCCGCGTTAGTTGATAAAAGAAAAAGTGTCGCCATTGAACTCTTTGATAGCGAAGCGCAAGCACAACGTGTTAATCAACATGGTTTACGACGTTTAGTCTTATTAAATGTTCCTTCACCGATTAAGTACCTACAACAAAGCTTACCCAATAAAGCGAAATTAGGGCTCTATTTTAACCCCTTTGGACAAGTTAAAGACCTTATAGATGATTGTATTGCCTGTGCGGTTGATTCTATCCTAGAAAACCAAATAAGCCCTCAAGATGCCACTGTCTTTGAAATTCAAAAAGAGCAAGTGCGTGCGCAGTTGGCAGATAAAACCCTGATCATTACGCAATTGGTTGAGCAGGTATTAACCCTTGCCCATGATGTTAATAAAAAATTGAAAGGGAAAATAGATTTAACCATGTTAGCCGCACAAGGTGATATTAAATCGCAACTTGAACGATTAATTTTCCCAGGTTTTGCTTGCCAAGTCGGAGAAAAAAAATTACCTGATTTAAAACGTTATTTACAGGCATTACAAAAACGTTTGGAAAAACTGCCGGTAAATCCTAACCAAGATAGGTTAAATACCATTGAGTTACATGAATTAGAGCAACGTTATCGAGCGCTTTGTAAAACCCTGCTCAGTAATGACAAAGAAAATGCCCAGTTGGCCGAGATTTATTGGATGATGGAGGAGTTACGTGTATCACTGTTTGCGCAGCAACTTGGCACGGCTTATCCCATCTCAGTGAAACGCGTGAAGTTGAAATTAGCGGAGCTAAAGGGGTAGAGCCAGAATGATGAAGGACACTGCTTAATGTCTGTTTTATTGATCCATCATCACCAAAAAACAAGTCAGCAACAATTAACATCCCACAAAAAAACAGGTGTTAATTGCTGGTGGTACCATAGTGGTTTAACCTCAATTCAGGTTGTCGGGTAATATGCTCTACGAAAAATTCTCGTTCGTAATCAAGCTGAAGAGGCGATTACACGCTCACACTATTTGGGCGACTGAGCCTCGTTCGATGAGTTCAACTGAAACACAGGAGCGTGTCGCGACTTTCTTTGGCGTGCTGATAGTCGTTAATAGTTTGTGTAAGGCTGTTTGAGCAATAATGTTGTAATTGGTACTGAT
>JBAHZV010000018.1:0-8803 GCA_037132845.1 Psychromonas sp. | reverse complement strand
AAATACAGTTATCTCAATAAAATAACCTGTGCAAGTGAAGTGCATTTGCAAATAATAACGCCCACGGGTGCATTACGCTTGAAAACCCGATTAATAGGTGTGGATCCAAATATGTCGGTTATTATTTCGATGGGCAATAATACTGAGTGGGATGCTGCAAAACAATATATACGTGAAGGACAAAAAGTGATTGTAAGATTAATGAGTAGCGAGCATCCTGATCCCTACTTGATTGCTTTTAAATCTAATATACAGAAATTGATGAGTATTGCCGGACGTTGGATATTACTGGATTACCCACAAATAGTGCAGCAAGTTCCTCTTCGCCATGATCAGCGTTTGCCCATCCACATAGAAGCAACTCTGATAAATCCAGAGACTAAAAAAGAGTGCGCCAGTGGTTTTTTGAGCGATCTGTCTATTCATGGTTGTGCTTTTGTTAGCGAGCCCATCAAAAATGAATCCTTATCGGAAAAGTATATCTTACAAGTCTTGGTAGCGGATCAAATAAAATCCATTGTTATTGAAATTAAAAATAGAAAAAAGACCGATATAAAAAGTCACTTAGTACAATATGGTGGTTTTTTGGAAGGTGACGAAAAGCAATTAAAACTATTTGTTGAGCCTTTATTAATTGATTGTTTATTTAACTAAACCTATTAAAGCTAAACCTCTAAACTTGACTATTCAGGTATTAAAATAGACATTCTCGTATTTATTTATAAAGTTGCTGACTTTTAATATAGTTATAAACGTTAGTGGGTAAGAGCTTTTCTACACTGATGTTATGTTTTATATGATGGCGAATTTGTGTTGATGAAATATCAAATTGTCGTGTTTTTTGAAAGTAGATTTTTCCGGCTTTACTGTCGTGTAAAGCCTCGATTGAGCAGGTTTGATGTTCCGTTAATAAAGCTTGTATGTTGCTATTAAATTCCTCTTTCCAACCCGGACGTGCACAAATCACAAGGTGGCAATAATTCAGAATACTTCTCCAGTGATACCAACTATCAAAATGAATGAAGGAATCCATGCCCATAATAAAACAGATTGGAGTCGTAGGATATTGCTCTCTAATCTCTTTTAATGTTTCCGCTGTATAACTGGCACTATCACGATCTAATTCACGCGTATCAATTACTAAGCTTGGTATTGTTTGTATCGCCAGCTTTACCATTTCAACACGTTGTTTAACATTGCAATGGCTCGCCGTTTTGTGTGGCGCAATATGGTTAGGCATCAAAAATAACTGCTGTAATTGTAGCTGTTGGGCAACTTCGATGGCAGGTAATAGGTGACCATTATGAATGGGATCAAAACTGCCCCCTAAAAAACCGATAGTCTGTTGTTTCACTTTTTAGTGCCTTTTATCTCTGTATTTAAAATAATTTATTTCCCCAGCCAAGTTTGTTTTGTAATACGTGAAAGTAGTTATAGTCTTTAGGATGTACTAGTTTGAGCTGATATTTTGTTTTACGAATAATAACTTCATCGCCGGGTAAAACGGATAAATTAACGTGGCTATCACAGCTTATTTGCATCTCACTGTGGTTGTTTTCAGATACTTTCAAACGCACTGTACTATTCGCATCAATGACAATAGGGCGACTATTTAGGGTGTGTGGGAACATTGGTAATAAGCTAATTGCATCTAAATTAGGGGTTAAGATTGGACCTCCACCCGACAGCGAATAGGCGGTAGAGCCTGTGGGCGTCGAAATAATTAATCCATCCGCGCGTTGATTCAGCATAAAGTTATCATCTACGTAGACTTCAAACTCTATCATGTGTGCAATTTTGTCTGGGTGCAAAACTGCTTCATTAACTGCGGTATTACTGCTTTTCATATGCCCATGACTATGTACTTGAGTTTCCAGTAAAAAACGTTTTTCAACCAGGTATTTACCGGCAAGTACTTCATTAAGTGGTGCTTCAAAGTTATCGGGGTCAAGGTCTGTTAAAAATCCTAAATTTCCGCGATTAACACCAATAACCGCAATATCAAAACGAGAAAGTACACGGGCGGCACCTAACATATAGCCATCACCACCAATCACAATTGCTAAATCACATGATTGTCCAATACCAACTAAATCATCACTTTTTATGTTTTTTTCATTAAGCTGGTGAACTACACGCTGATCAATAATGACGGTTAAGCCTTTCTTTTTTAAAAAGTCATACAGTGATCGTAAGGTTTGTTGTGCCCCAGTATGTTGTGCTTTGGCAATTAAACCAATGCTTTTGAATTCATTAGAATGCGTTTGTTGAGTGCTCATAATCACCTTGTTAATGATGCTTTTAGATAAGGTTCAGTATATACCCGTTATCATTCAAGATGCAAAATTCACGGCTTGCATTGTGGTCGCCAACTTGACGCTTAATGCAACCCCTGTCCGCTAGCGTTGCACATTCGATAAGGGCCCTGCATCGAGGGATTAATACATCTTGAGTGGTAACGGGCAGCACTTATTTAAATGATTTTATCAACACACTTGAAACTCTTGTTTGAACCCCCATAATAGTGTTATTAAAAATTCAATTTGTAGCCAGTTAGGATTAAAAAATGAGCGAAGAGCAAAAAGTAAGCGTTGAAGAAGCAATTGAGACAGTGCTGGGTGAAGAGAAAGAGGCTGTTGAAGTCGAAGCTGTAGAGGCAGAAACTGCTGAAGTAGAAGCTGAATTAGTTGAGCCTGAAGCCGCAACTGAAACAGAAGCCGATATAATCGCAGCGCTTAATAAAAAGTTAACGGTGGCTGAAGACGAGCTAAAAATTCAAAAAGATCAAGTGGTTCGTGCTAAAGCACATGCTCAAAATGAAATTCGCAAAGCAGGTCTCGATGCTGAAAATAAAGTGAAGCGTACATTAAAACGTTTTACCGAAGCATTATTGCCTGTTGCTGATTCATTAGAGATGGCCATTAGCCATATCGATAAAGACAATGAAGCCTTGACTAAAATGGCTGAAGGTGTGGAATTAACGCTTAAATCAATGATCGATTCATTCGAAAAAGTGGGTATTGTGCAACTAAACCCCGTGGGTGAGCAGGCGAATCCAGAAAAACACCAAATTGTGAGCCAACAGAAAATCGATGGTAAGGCTGCTAATGAAATTGTTGTTGTTATGCAAAAAGGTTATGAATACAACGGTCAAGTTATTCGTCCGGCAATGGTGATGGTCGCTTCTGCATAATTTGTAGTTTGATGGGGTATTTTATTGAGTAAAAGCGCGTAGTTAACTACGCGCTTTTTTGCTTTTATATAGACCCGTTATCATTCAAGGTGAAAAATTCAGCGCGACAACGTTCAATAAGGGCTAACTATTTTAATCCTACCAAGAGAGGGGTAACGCAGTTAATCGCTCGAAAGGTCATCATGTTGTGACTTGCCTTGGTCTTCGAGTGAGATATTGATGATTGGTAATGGGTATAAATATAAATGACTCAACGAAGCAATGATCGAGAGTCATCATTAAGTTGCAAAAAAAAACACTTTTTTATCTGTTAGCCCTTGAAAGTAAAAAATAGCCCCTCATATAGTAAGCATCTAAGGACAATGACTCAAAACATAAAAATTAAAGTGTTGTCATTAAACAAATTACACAAAACATAAATAAGTTTGGAGAAGTAAAATGGGTAAAATTATCGGTATTGATTTAGGTACAACCAATTCATGTGTTTCTGTATTGGATGGTGATGTTGCTAAAATCATTGAAAATGCAGAGGGTGAACGTACTACTCCTTCAATCATCGCTTATACAGATGGCGAAACCTTAGTAGGTCAACCTGCTAAGCGTCAAGCTGTTACTAATCCAACCAATACATTATTCGCAATCAAGCGTTTAATCGGTCGCCGCTTTGAAGATGAAGAAACGCAACGTGATCTTAAAATCATGCCTTACAAAATTGTTAAAGCTGACAATGGTGATGCATGGGTAGAAGCACAAGGCGAGAAAATGGCACCACCGCAAATTTCTGCTGAAGTACTCAAGAAAATGAAAAAAACAGCGGAAGATTATTTAGGTGAGAAAGTTTCTGGTGCGGTTATTACTGTACCTGCTTACTTTAATGATGCACAACGTCAAGCAACTAAAGATGCTGGTCGTATTGCTGGTCTTGATGTTAAACGTATCATCAACGAACCAACTGCAGCTGCATTCGCGTACGGTGTTAATAACGCAAAAGGCGACAGTGTTGTTGCAGTATACGACTTAGGGGGTGGTACTTTTGATATTTCAATCATCGAAATTGATGAAGTAGATGGCGAAAAAACATTTGAAGTACTGGCAACGAATGGTGATACCCACTTAGGTGGTGAAGATTTTGATAACCGTTTAATCAATTTTGTTGTTGATGAATTCAAAAAAGAACAAAGCTTTGATCTAACCAATGATCCACTGGCTATGCAACGTGTTAAAGAAGCTGCTGAAAAAGCAAAAATAGAGCTATCTTCTACACAACAAACAGACATTAACCTGCCTTACATCACTGCAGATGCAACAGGTCCTAAACATCTTAATATTAAAATTACCCGTGCTAAATTAGAGTCACTTGTTGAAGACATGGTTAAAGCAACACTTGAGCCACTACGTATTGCACTTAAAGATGCGGACTTAAGTGTTGGCGAAATCGACGATGTTATCCTTGTTGGTGGTCAAACACGTATGCCAATGGTACAAAAAGCCGTTGCTGATTTCTTCGGTAAAGAAGCGCGTAAAGATGTTAACCCTGATGAAGCCGTTGCAATGGGTGCTGCGATTCAAGGTGCGGTACTTTCTGGAGATAAAACGGATGTTCTTCTTTTAGATGTAACGCCATTATCAATGGGTATCGAAACAATGGGTGGTGTGATGACGAAGGTTATCGATAAAAATACAACTATCCCAACAAAACAAGCGCAAACTTTCTCAACAGCTGAAGATAATCAAAGTGCAGTAACGATTCACATTTTACAAGGTGAGCGTAAACGTGCCGCTGATAACAAATCTTTAGGTCAATTTAATCTTGAAGGCATTCGTGCTGCAACACGTGGCGCACCACAAATTGAAGTTACTTTTGATATGGATGCGGATGGTATTTTACATGTATCTGCAAAAGATAAAGATACTAACCAAGAGCAAAAAATCACAATCAAATCTAGTTCTGGTCTAAGTGATGATGAGATTGAGCAAATGGTACAAGATGCAGAAGCGAATGTTGAAGCGGATAAAGCCTTTGAAGAAGTCGTTGCCGCACGTAACCAAGCTGATGCAATGGTTCACTCGACTAAAAAGCAAATCGAAGAAGCCGGTGATGCACTAGCAAGTGACGAAAAAGAAAAAATTGAAGGCGCAGTAACAGAGCTTGAAGAAGCATGTAAAGGTGAAGATAAAGAAGCGATTGAAACCAAAACAACGGCACTTGCAGAAGCTGCACAAAAGCTAGCTGAAATCGCTCAACAAAAATCACAAGCTGGTGAAGCCGGAGCTGAGCAACCAGAAGCACAGGCTAAGCAAGATGATGATATTGTTGATGCTGAATTTGAAGAAGTAAAAGACGATAAGAAATAATATACTCACCTTTGTCATACTGGCTAGTAAATAAGATGTTTTTTGATTGTTAGCGGATTTAGGTAAGTTTATTATTTAATGAATGACGCGGGTTATAGAGTTCTCTATAATCCGCGTTATTGTTTGTAAAAAGAGATTTGAGAGTTAAAAATGTCAAAACGTGATTGTTATGAAGTACTCGGTGTAAGCCGTAGCGCAACGGAAAAAGAAGTCAAAAAGGCTTATAAACGCCTTGCAATGAAATATCATCCAGACAGAACCAAAGGTGATGTTGCACTTGAAGAAAAATTCAAGGAAGTAAAAGAGGCTTACGAAATTCTTAACGATCCAAATAAAAAAGCTGCTTTTGATCAATACGGTCATGAGGGCGTTAATCAACAAAGCCAAGGAGGTGGTGGTTTTGGGGGTGGTGGTTTTGATGATATTTTTGGTGATATTTTTGGTGGTGGTCGTGGTCGTGGCGGTGCGCAGCGTCCGCAACAGGGCTCAGACCTTCGCTACAATATGGAACTAACGCTTGAAGAAGCAGTACATGGCACCTCTAAAGAAATAGTGATCCCAACACAAGTACATTGTGAGCAGTGTAATGGCTCTGGCGCTAAAAAAGGCACGGATAGCCGAACTTGTAGTACTTGTCACGGTCAAGGGCAAGTACAAATGCGCCAAGGCTTTTTTGCGGTTAACCAAACCTGTCCAACTTGTCGTGGTAAGGGGAAAATTATTACAGATCCCTGTCGTAAGTGCCATGGTGAAGGTCAGTACGAAAGCAGTAAAAAACTTAACGTTAAAATTCCAGCGGGTGTTGATACTGGCGACCGTATTCGTCTAAGTGGTGAAGGTGAAATTGGTGAGAATGGTGCCGCTCCTGGTGATTTATATGTGCAGATGAATGTACGTGATCATGAAGTATTTGTACGTGATGGTAATAACTTGTACTGTGAAGTACCCATTAGTTTCACGGAAGCTGCGCTGGGTGGTGAAGTTGAAGTGCCAACCTTGGACGGTCGTGTCAAACTAAAAATATCAGCAGAAACGCAAACTGGTCGTATGTATCGCATGCGTAATAAAGGCGTTAAATCCGTGCGTAGTCACACGGTTGGTGATCTAATGTGTAAAGTGATTGTTGAAACGCCTGTTAAGCTCTCATCGAAGCAGCGTGAATTGTTAAAAGAGTTTGAAGCAACTTGCTCTTCAAGCCCCAAAAAACACAAACCAAAATCAGATGGTTTTTTAAATAATATAAAAAACTTTTTTGATGATTTGGGCAAGTAATCATTAAGGGTGATGCCAGCAATTTAATGTTCAAATAGTCGTTAGAAAACGCGTTTTAAATACCATCCCTGTGATGGTATTTTTTATCCTGTATAGAGAGTGTTTATGAAACATTTAGTGATTGGTGGGGTGCGTAGTGGTAAAAGTGACTTCGCAGAGAAACAACTTGCTCAGTGGTTACGCAACTCCGCGCAACAAAATGCTATCTATATTGCCACTACGCTCGCACTTGGTGATGAAACTAAAAGTCGTATTGCACGCCATCAGTTACATCGTGATAAAAATATAATAACCTGTGAACTGAATTATAAAGATAAAACGTTAAGTCATTTTTTGCACCATTATGACAGCAAAGAACAGCTTATTTTAATTGAGTGTTTATCCACTTGGGTCGGCTGGTATTTGTCTCAAAATAAAGCGCTTAAAGAGTGTGTTGTTGACTATGAAAAAATAAAAAATCAATTTATCGCACAGTTAAGTCAGCTCCAAGCACAGGTCGTTATTGTCAGTGGTGAGGTCGGTTGTGGTCTCATTGGTGAAAGCCAGTTGATGCGTATCTATGCTGATAAAATGGGAGAACTTAATCAACAAGTGGCCAGTTTGGCGGATAACGTGACGGTCGTGACCGCGGGTATTGCGCAAACAATAAAAAGTTAATTATTTTTACCGTAAGCCTTTAAAAATAAATTTCATACCCCATTAATCTATTATCGACTCCTTAAATACAAAAGAGATAAACATGTCTGAATTTAACACACAAGAACTACAAGCAAGTTACGGTATTGGTCTACAAATGGGTGATCAACTCAAATCACAACCTTTTGAAGGTCTCGATGTTTCTGCTGTTGCTGCCGGTATTGCAGATGCATTTGAAGGTGCTGAGCATAAAGTTTCTCGACAAGATTTAGAAGCCGCTTTTCAAACTATTTCTGCAAGTATGCAAAAGGCATCTGATGAGCAAGCTAAATTGTTAGGTGCTGCTGGTGCTGAGTTCCTGGCTGAAAATGCTAAGAAAGAATCTGTTAAAGTAACCGATTCTGGTCTTCAATTTGAAGTCCTTACTGAAGGTGAAGGTGACACTCCAACAGCTGAATCGACGGTCAGTGTTCATTATCACGGTACTTTAATTGACGGCACGGTATTTGATAGCTCTGTTGACCGTGGTCAACCTGCTGAGTTCCCAGTTGGCGGTGTTATCGCTGGTTGGACTGAAGCATTGCAACTTATGCCTGTTGGTTCAAAATACAAATTAACTATTCCAGCAGATCTTGCTTACGGTGAGCGTGGTGCGGGTGCATCAATTGGTCCTCACTCAACACTTGTATTTGAAGTTGAATTATTAGAAATCAAATAATATTTTTGCTTCAGTCTTCTCTGAAGCGTATTAATATTGTAAAAAAGCCCCTCACTTGGTAACAGGTTAGGGGCTTTTTTTATCTTTTTTAAAAGGCATTACAATGCATATGATAAATGCATATGATAAATGCATATGGTTACTACTCAGCCCCTAAAAAAGTCTTAAAAAAATTAATTTAAGGATCAAAAAGGATCGACTTGCTTGATCCTTTTTAGGCGTTATCATGTCCGTATGAATGATAATAAACCACCTCAAGTCACCGACTTAAAAGAAGCTCAATTGTTGATAGACCAGCTTTGGCTGATGGTTAACTCGTTAACTAAAAAAGTTCATTCCTTAGAAAAACAAATCAAAGATCAAAAAGGTAAACTTTCTAAAAACAGTAAAAATAGCAGTAAGCCGCCTTCTACTGATGGTTATAATAAACCTGATCCTAAAAGTCAGCGTAAACCGAGCGAGCGACCTTCTGGAGGGCAACCTGGTCATAAAGGTAGCACGCTAAATAAGGTTGATAAACCAGACTCGATTGAGATATCCCCTCTAGATACTTGCTCTCATTGCTCTGCATCATTAGATGCAACGCCTGTATTAGCGACAGAACACCGACAAGTGTTTGATTTACCAAA
>JBAHZV010000157.1:0-8626 GCA_037132845.1 Psychromonas sp. | reverse complement strand
AATTATACCGGTACCTATGAACAAGGTGGTATGGATCGTCACGATAACTGGATATTTAAAACAGCAAGTATGGATGTAGTGGGTGAGTTTGATATTGAAGGTGTTGGACATCAATTATTGCTCGGTGCTAACTGGTTAGGTCAAAGCTACGACCGCTTGCAATACGATATAACAACAGAGGACACAACAATCGGTCAGGAAACTGATTTAAACAGGACGGATGACATAAGTAAAGACACCTATAGCGAAAGTGATTCTTACGGTGTTTATATCCAAGATATGATCACCATTAATGAGCGATGGCAAGTATTGGCTGGTCTTCGTTATGACTTAAAAATCACTCGTGGGCAAGATGGTGAATCCGATGAACATATGGATGCTGTGGTGCCAAAACTGGCGGTTATTTATCACCCTGCCGAAAATGCCTCTATTTATGCAACCTACACCGAAAGCTTTGAACCACAGGCAGATGTAGCGAGTGAGTTTGCGATAAATGATGGCGCCGAGCTTGACCCGGTAACCGGTAAATTGCTTGAATTAGGAACAAAATGGGAACTCTTTGATAACCAGCTCCTTGTTTCGGGTGCTATTTTTGAAATTACCGAAGAAAACTCAATCATTAATGTTGATATTGATTCAACTATGCATGAAGTTACCCAAGCGGGTGAACGTGTCCACCGTGGAGCAGAGATAGCATTACAGGGTAATATCACTAATGAATTTTCACTGAGCGCAAGTGCTACGTATCTGGATGCAAAATACACAGTTGATGACAATTACCAAGGCAATCGTCCCGCTGATGTACCCGAATACGCCGCCAGTGTTTGGTCACGCTACCAAGTCACGCATGCGACGGATATTAACCTTGGTGCTATCTATGTTGGCGAACGCTACGGTGATGCCGCGAACACCTTTAAGAAAGATGCCTATACACGTTTGGACTTAGGAGTTTCACACCACCTTCAGTATGACCAAGATTTAGAGATGGTTTTCCGCTTTAATATTGAAAATGTCTTAGATACTGACTACTACGCAGGTGGCGGTTCAACAAGTGATGACTACGATAGCAACGGCGCACAAAATGTGGTGGTTGGTGAAGAGCGTAACTTTATGGCAACCGTACAAATCCGTTATTAATTAATTTTATCGGTGCAGTAAACAGTGGCTTGGGCAACTGTTTACTGACAATCAGGTCAATTTAATTTGCTTTTAAATGAGAATAAAGCACCTTTTGTTCTCTTAATGAACCATACAATGAATATGTCTAATACTATTACCCGTTCACTCAAAAATAAAAAAGTACAATCATGGGCGCGTCGCTTACATATTTACATTTCGATGGCGCTTTTACTGGTGGTATTGTTTTTTACCCTTACCGGTATCACGCTCAATCGCCCGCATCTGTTTGTGAGCGAGACACCACAAATAGAGCAACGTGTGCTGCTGATACCGGAGTCTATTTTTAATTCACATCAAGGTCGTTTTGATATCGATAAAGATAAACTACTCAACTACCTCGCCGACCAAGGTCAGTTGGCGGGTACACCCTCTGCGATGCAGTTATTTCGTGATGTTCAAGATGGTGAGTTGATTGAAGGTGAAATATCCTTGGATTACAAAGGGCCGGGTTATAACAGCACGGTTTTTATCGACATGGTGGCTCAGCAAGCGGAAATTGAAACCACTCACTATGGTGTGATTGCGGTATTAAACGATCTGCATAAAGGGCGCAATAGTGGCCAAATATGGGCTGCTTTTATTGATCTTAGCGCCTTGTTGATGATCCTTTTTATCTTCACTGGTGTGTGTTTATTAGTGCCAAAAAAGAAGACGTTTAGTACGGGTCTTAAATGGACGGCTTTAGGGTCAATGGTTAGCTTGTTTGTTTTTTTATTGGCAGTACCTTAGTGGCAGTGCCTTAGTGATAGTACCTTAGTGAGAGTACCTTAGTGAGAGTATCAAAATGAAAATAAAAAATTTAAGTTTCCTATTAGTCAGTTTGTATCTGGCGATGCCCAGTTGGGCAAACACAATCCCTGATACAGCAACAATGGAAATACAGTTTGAATTACCAAGCATTAAAAGTAGTACTTATGTTCGTCCTTATGTTGCCTTGTGGATTGAAGATGCACAGAAAACGCCGGTCCGTACGATACAGCTTTGGGTCGGTAAAGATGAGTGGTTAAAAGACCTGCGTAGCTGGTGGCGAAAAGTGGGGCGCAATGATCCCATTTTAGTGGATGCGGTGACATCAGCAACAAGGCCTGCAGGTCAATATCGTTTTACTTGGGATGGTCTTGATGATCAAGGTAAACGTGTTCAGCAAGGTGAATATACCTTTCATGTAGAAGTGGTACGTGAGCATGGCGGACGTAATTATTTACGCCAAAAGCTCGTGCTCTTAGAGCAAAGCTTCAGTAAACAATTATCAGCAACCCAAGAAACAGGGCAGATAACCCTAAATTATCAGGTTAAGTAGTGAATCCCTTTGTATTTTAAAATTAAAAATTGAGAGAAAAAATGTTAAATAAAAAAATAAATGTATTTGCCGTTACTTGCTCGATGTTAGCTGGTTTAGTTTTTTCTAATATTGCTAATGCGCACACGGGTTGGATTTTACCCTCACACTTTAGCATCTCTAAAGAGGGGGGTGATTGGTTAACGTTTGATGTCACCGCTGCTAATGCCACGTTTGTCTTTGATAAACCTGCCAGTGCGGATATGGCACGCGTTGTTATGCCTGACGGGCGTCAAGAACGCCCAGGCTTTGTTTTACGTGGTAAACGCCGTTCGGTATTTGATTTTGAATTTACTGAGCAAGGTACTCATAAAGTGCTGATTAAAAATGCACCACGTTATATCACTCACTTTAAAGCCGGTCGTCGTGATACCCCTAAAAGAATGCGCGTGAATAAAGTAGAGCGGGCCGCCATGTTACCTGAAGAATCACGTGATGTAGAAACATCGGTTATGTTTACACGTGTAGAGAGCTACATCACAGTCGGTAAACCCAGTGTTAAAGCTTTTGAAATTGAAGGTAAATATTTAGAATTGAAACCCATTACTCACCCCGCGGATATTGTTGCTGAAGAAGAAGTGCGTTTACAGTTTTACTTTAATGGCAAAGTACAAGCTGGCGTAAAAGTAGAAATAGTGCGTGAAGGTGTGCCGTACCGTAATCAACAGAATCAGATAGAGGTGGTAAGTGATGAACAAGGCTTTATTACTTTTATCCCTCAGATTGCTGGACGTTATCTGTTAGTTGCAAAACATCAAGGCGTCATCACTGATGATCTGTTTGCTGATAAAATGCGCGCAAGTGTGAACCTTACTTTTGAAGCGGTACTGCCTTAATGACTGCCTCTAAGCGATTGATTAGAGGTGTTAGTGGCGCTTCTCTTTTTCTCTTTAGCTGTGCCGTTTTTGCGCACTTTCCCTTAATGCAATGCTGGTCTACAGGTGCGCTTATTGAGTGTGAAGCCGGTTATAGCGATGGCAGTAAAGCGGTTGATTACCAAGTAAGAATGTTTGATTACGATGATAATTTAATTGCTAAAGTACAAACAGATAAACGCTCCATTGCAACCTTTAGCAAAAGTGCTGATGACTTTTATATTATCTTTGATTCTGGCCATGAAAGTCCGGTTGAAGTTGACAGTGTTGAGATATCAGAAAAATGATAATACAAACGGTTAACAGTGAAAAGGGCGGGCGCGAGGGTAACTGGATAGCTTGTTTGTGCGCCCTTATTTTGCTAACGGGGGCATTGTTATTACCCCACAATAAAGAAGCGCATCAGGATTTTTCACTTGCAGAACATCACGTTTCTATTAACACGTTGCCGGTACCGTCACTGTCAATGATTGCTGAGTTACGCCTTGCTGATGAAGAAATTCGCTACCTTTATCAAAGCGAACAACACTGGCCATCCGTCACACAATTAGAGGAAAGCTGGGTAGCGCCTTTTGTGAAAGACAAAAGCTGGCTGTATCAAGGTGAGCATCATTGGTCACAAGTTGCACCGGGTATTTATCAAAGCAAACCCGCACATGAGGGGCCTCACTACCTGTTAAATAGTCATAAAAATGAACTTGATATCTGGGTGAACTTTGATGATCCGCTAACATTAGTCAACGCTTCTAGTGAACAATTAACATTTCTAGAAGTGCGAGGAACTGAGCAACTAATTGAATCGGGTTGGAAAAAAGTGATCTTTGAATCCGATGAAAGTGATGCACATTCCACCCATTAACGAGATTATTTATCATGTTTAAAACATTATTTTTAAGTTTTTTATTACTACTTGGTAGTAGCTTAAGTCACGCAGAAAAATTAACCATTGGTATCACGCTACAACCTTACTTTAGTTATGTTAAAGCGGTGGTTGGCGACCGTGCAAAGGTCATCGCATTAGTTGATGAGGGCTTTAATCCACATAACTATCAACCACAAGCGAATGATTTACGTCGATTAAATCAGATGGATGTGATTGTGGTGAATGGTATTGGTCACGATGATTTTGCGCTGAAAGTGATTAAAGCGGCCAATCGTTCTGATTTAATCGTCATCAAAGCCAATAAAGATGTGCCACTTTTACCCGCGATGGGTCAATCTGTTGGTAATGGCGCCGTCAATCCCCATACTTTTGTGGGTATCTCAACCACCATTCAAAAAGTTTATACCATTGCTAATGAAATGGCTAAAATTGATCCTAAAAATGCCGCGCAATATCGTGCCAATGCACGCGCTTATGCACTGATATTTAGAAAAATGAAACATCAAGCGATGCTTGAGTTGGGTGATATTAATACCACGGGAATGAAAGTTGCCACTACGCATAATGCTTATGGTTACATCCTGCAAGAGTTTGGTGTTGAAGTGACCGCGGTGATTGAACCTGCACATGGTGTTGAGCCAAGTGCCAGTCAGCTACAAGGCACCATTGAAAAAATTCGCCAGTCTGGCATTGATGTCCTTTTTTATGAGCTCAATATGCCTAATCGATATGTTGATACCATTGAAAAAGAGACGGGTATTAAGCTGTATCGTTTTTCACATATGACCCATGGCGCTTACCAAGCCAATAAAGTGGAAACGGAGATGCGAAAAAATTTACAGACTTTAGTCGAAGCGATGAAATTTGTCGCACTGCAAAAAGGAGGTATTTAGTGGGTCCTTCAATTTTGCTTAATAATGTCAGTTTAAAATATGAAAATAACATCGTATTGCAGGATGTTTCCTTAACCCTAGACGCGGGGAAATGCCATGTCTTTATGGGACCAAATGGTGGCGGTAAAACCTCTCTGTTACGCTCCATGTTAGGGTTGACTCCCTTTAAAGGTGAGATCAATATTCACTGGCCAAACCGTAAAGGTAAGATAGGTTATGTGCCCCAGAAAGCGATATTTGAGCCAAGTTTACCCTTAACCGTTTTAGATTTTATCCTGCTTAATCAAAGTCGTTCGCCACTTTTTTTTAACCTGAATAAAAAACATAAAGAGAAAGCTTTACATCATTTAGATCGTGTTGGCATGGCCGATCGTGCCCTGTTACGTATGGGGCAACTCTCGGGTGGTGAACAACAACGCGTTCTCTTTTCACAGGCATTATTAGATGAGCCGGAATTGCTTATTTTAGATGAGCCAACCAATGGCATGGATGACCAAGGTGTACGTTATTTTGAAGCGTTAATTACAGCCTTAGTCAAAGAGGAAAAAACCATTGTTGTGGTGCATCATGATATTACAGCGGTGCGTCGTTTAGAGGCTGAAGTACATGTAGTGAACGGTCTTTTATTAGAGAGTGGTCACGCCAGTGAAGTATTAAAAGCACATAAAATAGAACAACTTTTTAGTCATTATCGTCGCTCGTCTGTAGCTAATAGTGCGATTAACAATAGCGAGGTGGCATAGTGGAAACGTTACGTTTATTAGCAAGTCAAGGTGCTGATGCTGGGTGGTTAACTGAGAGCTTTTCCTATGCATTTATGGTCAATGCATTAGTGGCTGCTCTGTTATTAGGTCCACTGTTGGGTGGTTTAGGAACGTTGGTGATTGCTAAGCGTTTGGCTTTCTTCTCAGAAGCCGTTGGCCATGCTGCGTTAACCGGTATTGCCATTGGGGTCTTGCTGGGTGAACCACCTGAAAACCCAATTATTGGTTTGTTTTGTTTTTGTATGATCTTTGCTTTGTTATTACATTTTGTACGTAATCGCACCGCGGTGCCTTACGATACCTTAGTTGGCGTTTTTCTTGCCGTTGCATTAGCAGGTGGCGCGGCACTTCTGATGTATGTTGCACGTAAAATAAATATTCATATGTTAGAGAATGTTCTGTTTGGCTCTATTTTAACCATCACTGATTTTGATTTGTTGGTTTTAGCGATTAGCTGTTCGCTGATTGTTGTGGGTCTGATGTTTACTTTTAATCGTATTTTACTGGCCTCTATCAGCCCTGATATTGCACGCGTGCGTGGTTATAATACTCATTTTTATGATTACCTGTTTGTGATCATGATAACGCTGGTCACCATTGCAGCGGTGAAAATAGTTGGCGCGGTGCTGGTGGGCGCGCTGTTATTGATTCCTGGTGCAACAGCGCGGTTAATGACAAAAAGCATGGGAAGTTTTGTACTGTTATCCTCTTTATTAGCGACACTTAGTTGTTTGATAGGCACGCTATTACCGATGGAATTGAAGTTACCCATTCCCTCTGGCGCATCCATTATTCTTGTCGCCGCAACTTTCTTTTTAACGACAACAATATATCGTATTGTAGGGCGAAACAGATGAAACACATGAAACAAAAAAAATATTTTACTCGCTTGTTATTATCCCTTTGCACTTTGTTGCCCGGACAATTGTTTGCCAAGGATATTTTAACGAATACTCCGGTGACTTATATGTTAGCGACACAGCTGATGCAGGGCACTCCCATCAGCACCACTTATCTTGCGCCAAAACGTTATGGTATTGAGCGATTGCGTAATTGGTATGCAGGCAAGGGGGCAAATGACGTTGCTCAAGCGGGCAAAAAAGCTACGCTTGCTATCACCTTAAAGGCGCTGTGGCCACAGGATCCTCTTTTTGTCTATGCACGTCAGGGTAATATAAAATTGATTGAAATCGATTCTTCACAAGCCCTTTCACCAAGTGCAAAAGGCATTGCCACTGTGCAACTAAATGCAGGCGAGAGGTCGCTTTATGCATGGCTTAACCCTAATAACCTCGGTACGATGATCAGCATTGTTAGTCATGATTTAAAACGCATTTGGCCTGAGCATGCAAGCCTCATCGATAAGAACCAGCAGAGTTTATTGATGAAAACCCGTTTGCTTATCAATCAACAGCAACAAACGCTGTTTGCTAAAGGCATAGACTCGGTGGTGCTCCTCTCGGATCAGTTAGAGGATTTTGCTTCTGCGAACCAACTGTTTGTTGTAGAACGCTTATTTAAAGCTGAGTTGGAGTGGAACGAGCAAGATAAATTAGCGCTACAAATATTGTTAACCGAATCACCACACTTGTGGTTATTAACGACTAAAAAAGTATCACAACAGTTAGCTGACTTACTGCCTGATTTTTCCAATATCTTAGTCGTAGATAGTCTCGATCGTTGGGGACGTGCCGGTATTAATGCAGAGCACCCTTTACAACGTTGGTTATTTTAACGCTTTTGAGGTATTCATTCTGCCTGCTTGTTGGTAGAGTGCTAAACCGACAATGACAAAAAAAACGCCAATAAATAGGTTAGTACCAATGGGTTCATTGTTAACTAATGCACCTAAAGTAATGGCCGTTGGTGGCGTCATTAAGGTCACCATTGCCACGGTTGTAGCACTCAGTTTTTGCAGGATAAAAAAGTAACAGATAAAACCAATAAGGGAGCCAAACAAACCTAAATAAATGATTGCACCAAGTGAACGTATTGACCATTGCTCGACATTTATTTGCCCATCAAAAACCAACCAAGCGATAAAAAAGAGTGGCACAGATAAATATAATGCGCCTAATGTGGTGGCAAAAGGGTGGATGTTAATGGTCACACTTTTGACCATTACCGCACTTAAACTGAAAAAAAACATACCTAATAATACCATAGCAATACCGATGATTTCGCTACTTCCTGAGTTGATATTGTGCCAAGCAACAATGGATAAGCCAGATAATGAGGTGACCAACGCGAACCAACGCAATGGGGTAAACTTAGGCTCATTAAGAATTTTTTGTGCAAGTAAACCCGATACAATTGGTGAAAGCCCAAAAGTCAGCGACATTAATCCTGAGCTAATATGGCGCGATGCTAAATACCCAAAAAACATTCCCCCAAACACACCAATAGTCGAGTAACTATATAATTTCAGTGCTTGCTTATCTTTTGGTATGCGAATACGCATGATGACTAAAAAGAGTGTGCCAATAATCAGTGCTAATAACATACGCAACAATACCGCCATCATCGGGTTAACTGTTTCGCTACTCCAAACAATGGTAAGTGGTGTAGTTGACCAGATAAGCACCACACTCAAATAAGCAATTGAGACATTCATATACCGTTATCACCCAAAATTATAAAGACAGGAAATCGTGAGATTAACATGTTTTAGCCAAGAAATTGAAACTGAATGA
>JBAHZV010000041.1:0-5370 GCA_037132845.1 Psychromonas sp. | reverse complement strand
TGCAACAACAAAAGTTTGCACCACAAAAACTGAGATAGTACCAATTGCAATACCAATTAATAACTGCTGCAATATAATTAATGCACTTGCAAAAGAAAACAGCTCTATGTTCATTGGAGCGGCAGGAAGAACAGGAAACACTGCAACGGTGATCGCAAAAGCATAAAATAAGCGCACCCGCTGCGGTGTTGTACGAGAGCCGATAGCCACCATCACCATCAACATAGCCGCAATACGGGTAAACGACCAGAGATAAGTCGCAATCCAATTCATTATTAATTCAGCGGAAAACTCCACCGTTAACCAACAACTTGTGGGATTTGATCAATCATAGAAGTAAAAAACTCCATCAACTTTCCCATCCCCCAATGGGCACCATAACCCAAAGAGACTAAAGTCATAATCAGTCGCGGTAAAAAACTCAGTGTTTGTTCATTGATGGAAGTCGCTGCCTGGAAAACCGCCACCACTAAACCAACCAATAGACTTGGAACGATAACTGCGGAAACCAGTAATAAAACGGTCCATAAAGCTTGTTGGAAAATATTTACAAATACTTCGGGTTCCATTGATTCTCCTACAGCAAACCAAAACTGTTTGCCAGACTACCCATGATTAAATTCCACCCATCAACCAATACAAATAACATCAATTTAAAAGGTAACGAAACAATCATCGGTGATAACATCATCATCCCCATCGCCATTAAGATACTGGCCACCACTAAGTCAATAATTAAAAAGGGGATGAAAATCATAAAGCCAATCTGAAACGCCGTTTTTAATTCGCTGGTCACAAAAGCGGGAATTAACACCGTAATAGGAACATCTTCAGGCGAATCCACTTGTATATCTGCGATTTCCAAAAAGGTTTCTAAATCCTTTAAACGCGTCTGAGAAAGCATAAATTCCATCATGGGTTTTTTGCCAACCTCTAACGCCTCACTAATAGTCATACTTTCATTGAGATAGGGTTGTAGTGCATTTTCATTAATTTTATCAAAAACCGGTGTCATAATGAAAAAAGTTAAGAACAATGCAATGCCATTAATAACCTGATTGGAGGGGGTTTGTTGTAATCCTAGCGCTTGCCTTAATATTGACATGACCACTACAATACGGGTAAATGAGGTCATTAAAACCAACATTGCAGGCAAAAAGCTTAGCGCAGTCATAAACGCTAACACTTGTAATGTCACGCTGTATTCTTGATCACCACTTGCATTGGTTGTTACCGTGACAGCAGACAATGTCCCTGGATCTGCAAATAAGGAAGGTGATATAAAAAGTAGTGATAATGAGAACAATAAAAGTAGTTTATTCATTGCGTTTGATACTTATTTTTGAGAGTAAGGTCGCAAAAGGAGTTGATGTTTGTTCAGTTTTAACTTCATCGCGCTCATTTTCACAAATCGGCAGGGTGTCTAATAAACTAATATTTTGCTCTGTTACCCCCAGTAGATAACGCTTTTTATTAACCTCAATAATTTGCACTTGCCCTTTACTGGTAAGCGCTTGCCGAGCAAGTACTTTAATGACGGAGTGATTTTTATGGCTGCGTATTAAATTGCTTTTTTTTATTAAAAAAGCAAAAACAAAAATACACAACAGAACTAATAATAACGAGGCCACCAGACTACCAATCGCTAACTCTGGCGGTGATTTAAAGACCTCATCAGCCCAACTAGCAACCGGAAAAAGGACCATAACAAGCACGCTAATATAATTCATTTTAATTTCTTAATTCGTTCTGTTTGACTGATAACATCGGTTAAACGAATACCAAACTTATCATTAACAACAACCACTTCGCCATGCGCAATGAGCGTTCCATTAACCAAGACATCCAGAGGCTCACCAGCAATACGCTCTAACTCTACAACTGACCCTTGGTTTAATTGCAATAAATTACGAATATTAATTTGACTACGTCCGACTTCCATAGAAATAGTAACGGGAATATCTAAAATACTATCTAAACGAGCATGTTCTTCAACAGTAATTGGTGCAGCGGTATCCTTTAATTCATCAAGCACGACATTGTCAACTTCATCTCCCTCTGAATCACCTGACTCCTCTAACGCAGCTGCCCATTCGTCGGCCATATCTTGCTCTGTGCTCATAACTTTTTTCCTATCGTTTAACTATTTATCAAGCTCTATCAAAGCACTTAATTTAAGTTGTTTATTTTGTACGTCAGGACGCTTAATACGAGACGTTATTTTAAGCGCCAAATTATCATTTCTTTTGCCAAGTCTTGCTCTGAATGTTGGTAGGCCCTCCACTGACACGAGCATTGTTTCTGGTAAATCTATGGGAATAATATCTCCAGCTTGCCAGCCCATCATGTCACGTAATGGCATTTCTTTTTCTAATAATTTAGCAGAAAAATCAACATTCACGTCCATAATTTCATCTTCTAATGCTTGGTTCCAACGCTGATCAGTATCTTCTTTATCACTTTGAACACCGGCATCAAGCAGTTCACGAATGGGCTCCAACATTGAATAAGGCATGGCAATATGAAAATCACCACCACCACCATCTAATTCAATATGAAAGGAGTTAACCACAATGACTTCAGTGGGGCTGATAATATTAGCCATCGCCGGATTTACTTCAGAATCAAGATATTCAAATTCAGCTTCCATCACCGGCGCCCAGGCATCACGGTAATCTTCAAAAATTATTTTTAATAACATTTGAATAATACGACGCTCAGTGGGCGTGAATTCACGCCCTTCTATTTTGGCATGATGGCGACCATCACCACCAAAGAAATTTTCTACTAAGATAAAAACCAGACGTGCTTCCATGGTCACCAAAGCGGTGCCTTTTAAAGGACGAAAACGTACCATGTTTAAACTAGTAGGCACAAATAGAGTATGGACGTATTCACCAAACTTTAACATCTGTACGCCATTGATAGAGACCTCTGCGGTATGACGTAACATGTTAAATAAACTGATCCGTAAATGACGAGCAAAACGTTCATTGACCAATTCCAGGGTTGGCATACGACCACGCACAATACGATCTTGTGATGAGAAGTCAAAATGAATAACAGGTTCGTTATTACCTTCACTTTCACTTTCACTTTCAACAACATCATCCTCAACATCATCAACACCATGCAGTAGCGCATCAATTTCGTCTTGGGATAATAGATCTGCCATAAAAAACCTTTCTAATTAAAAAACAGGATGATCACTGTAAAACAAAACCAGTAAATAAAACCGTATCGATAAGTGCTTCACCTTCCAGTTTTTGAGTTGCTTCATTAAGCGCCTCGAGGGCGGCTTCTCTTAGTTGATCTTTACCTTCAGGGTTGCGCAGTTGAGGAGCGGTAGCGGCACCAAATATACGCACTAATGTTCCCTCTAATAGCGGAATATGTTTTTTAGCTAAAGTCACATTTTCAGTACCACGCACCAGTAGTTGTACTTTAATTTGTACTAATCGATCACGATCACCATCCATGACGTTAAAAACAAAAGGTCGTGGCATCGCAACATAACTTGCCCCGGAGTAATTCACAGACTCTTCAGCAGGTTGCTTTTCTGCGCTTTCATCACTGCCACCACTCGATAAGAAGAAATAAGCACCCGCGCCTCCGCCCACTAAAATAAGTAAGGCGGCAACAATGATAATAATTAATTTTTTCTTACCCGCACCTTTAGTTGATCCACCTTCATCGAGCGATAACTCTTCATCTGCCATTTGTTGCCATCCTATTTATATTATGAAAAATGTAATGTAGCTGATTTTAATGCATATTAGTCACAAATTCATAGTATTTATGCATAAAAATCAATTCCTTGAGCGGAGAGTGGCATTTTTGTGCTAATCCAGTCACTTTGTTCCTCTAAAAATGAATTTTTCTCGCTTCCTCTTTCTTTCCCCGTGGCGGTTTCAGTGTGCGTATTTTGTGAGTTAGATTGCTGTTGTTTACTTTGTTGCTCAACAGTGGCCTCACCTAAATTCACTCCCTGTTGCTCCAATTGTTCACGTAGTCTTGGTAAGTGCTGTTCGATAATATCACGACTTTGACTAACTTGTGTTTGAATCGATACTTGCACTTGATCCTGATGCATCTGTAATTTAATCAACAGAGAGCCTAATTCGGCGGGATCAAGTCGAATCGTAACCTCCTGCTTACCTTGATTAATCATCATCATGATCTTTTCTCCCATCACAGCGGCTGCATTTTTTTCTTGTAATTCAATAGGCTGTTGCAGTGTGGAAGATTGCATTAGGCTAGTAGTATTAGCCATTGTTTTATTTAACAGCTTTTCAGATGAGCTATTGGTTTGTCCCACCGATGTTAGGTTATTACTTTCTTGGTTGTTATTTATAGAAATTTTATCAGGGTCCTGATGTAAAGAAGCAAACATATTGTCAAGCTTATGGCTCTGACGTAAACTTGCATCCGTAGCACTTTTTTCTAGCTCATTGTTTATGATGTTTTCAGCACTTAATGGCGTAAATTTATTTATTTCTGCCGATATTTTTTTTGACTCTTTTAACATAGCGTTAGAGTCATTTAAAATAAGGTTAGCGTTAGTCATTTTTGTAAGTTCAGGTTTATCACTACTTATATTAGCTTTTATCTCTGTGACCTTAGTATCGGTTGTTGCTGCCATCTCTATATGCGCTAAAATGGGACTTTTTACATTTTCATCTAATCCAGAAGCAGATTTAAATATGACTCCATTTAGCTCAGTATCTGCATTAGATTCTTTGTTAATGTGTTCATTAGTATTTGAAAACAGATCCTGTTCAGGATCTATTTGCAAGGATTCACTTTTTATAGTGAGCGTTTCACGCTCTTGTAGATCAAAAATATCTGTTTCAAGCTTCTCCGTTTCCTCTTTTACAAACACAGACGCTTTTAAATCAGCATTTTTAAAGCTCAAGTTTTCTTGATTGCTCATTTCTAAGTCAGTCGCATCAAGGTTCAACTCATCTTGATTAATATCTTCTAAATCAACACTTCTATCATTCTTAATTTCTAGGGTAACATTTTCTATTCCAGTATTTTTTGGATCTAGACGATTATCCGAACGAATAAGTGCTTCTTCAGGCAGCAATAATTGCGATTCAATAATTGCACTTGATTGCATATTCTGCTCTGTTTCGTCTTCAATTAAACTCTCAAGCACATTAGAGAAACGTAGTGAATCCTTAACTAGGGTTTCATTTTCATCAACATTTTTTCCAACAGCAGTGGTGTTACTGGCATTATTTAACTCTTTTTTCGATATATCCGTTGGAGTTGTTGATAATATTGATTGCATAATGAACTCTCTTTTTGAAGGTAGTTATTGCCGTTAATCTCTATTTTGGCGGCGTTATTAAAATAGTAAGCAAG